>JAFEIL010000501.1 GCA_017495105.1 Emticicia sp.
GTAGACTATTAACCGCAGACTACTTATCTGTCTATTAGCTTATTATCTTTCTATGGACTTATTGACTATTTAAGAACTAAACATCTGATAAAAAAATACGAAAAAATACGATGGATATTAGTGTAGAAAGGCGAAAAGTTAGGCTTGTACAATTAACTGAATACCCAAGCATATTATATATTAAACACCTTGGTAGGCAGCCTTATAACGAAATCAAATTTGATTGCGGAAAAAAGTTAATTGTAAGTTATAGCCTAAATTATTGGCAGACGGTCTTTCAAGATTTTTGCCGAATAAATAAAAGTATTTTAATAAATCCGGAAAAAATAATTAGTCGCGAGAGTGAAAAAGTTGTATTAAGCGATCATTCGATTTTCACTTATTCAAGACGCAAGTATAAAAAGGAATTTTCAAGTTTTGCCTTAGAAATGGATGAAAAATAGGGGTTTGATGCTAAAGGTTTTGTTTTCAAATCTCTCTTTCAATTTAGGCAAATTTATACAGTCTAAAATGCATCATTTTTAAAAACCTCTTTTAAATATCATATAAAATTGTCAGGTAAATATAAAAGCTTTAGTTTTAAGCTGTAAAGTATCAAAAAAAGCACTCAAATTGAAGTGCTTTTTTTTTGTTATATTCAGCAGTCGCATCGCGAACCGTCACATCGGCGAACCGTCGCATCGGCGAACCGTCGCATCGGCGAACCGTCTCGCTTCTCTTATCTCGCATCTCAGTTCTTAATTTTTTTCTTCATTTTCTGTGACAAGACAATTCACAATATTTTTGAATGCTTTTTTAGTTTTCTACCCTCGCCAACCGGATTTTACAAAAACACATTGCCACTTTTCTTACAACTATTACTGAAACACTAAGCAGAGTATGCTCAAAAAGAGCAGGAAGAAGTAATAAAAGGAGATTCACGTGCATTTCTTGACATAGGTCAATTTTATATTCAAAAAAACCTCTATAGCTTTGTGCCAATATTTTTTCGCATTTAGTTGATGAAAGTAAAATATAGCGTATTTTGATTCATCGATTATTGCGAAAAAGGATTGAAAAACATTCTCCAAAAAACTGAGACCAATGCCTCAGAGCCCCTTGAATGAGACTCTGAGTGAACGTAAATCACATTATTCTTTTGTTTGCGATTCTATAATTTTTATCTCCTTTTGCTCTAAAACTTAGATAATTTATTTTCATTTATTGAAAATAAATTAATGTAAGTACATTTTTTCCTAGTTTTTTATTTAGGTCATAATAAAACGATACAAGTAAAAAAAGGGAAAGGATATTACTTAAAAAAGCTAACCTCGATTTGAAAAATAAGGTGTTTTATACTCAAAAGAAATAGAGCTGTAAAGGTTCATAGGCGACCGTAGATTGGCACAAAATGCTGATAATGAGGTAATTAAATGTCTGCATTTTCGCAAATCATTTTTTTTAAGTATAAATCCTAATACAATTAAAGAGTTTTAAAACGTATTCATTTTTTAAAAAATAAATCAATTCTAACTTCAAAAACAATGAAAAAATTAACTTTAACAATTGTAGCATTTTTGGGACTATTTGCTGGTGCAATGGCACAGTCAACAGCAACTCATCAAGTGGATATTACAATTAATTCTGTGGCAATGATTAGAGCAGTAAATTCAACAGCAACTACTGCCCCAAATTCAGGTTTAACAGTGGGAGCTCCAACAACTGCTGGAGCAATTCCACTCACTAGTATTACTTACCCAAATGGTTTATTTCTACAATATACATCGATTAAAACAGCAACAGGAACTCCAAGAACAATAAAGGCTGCGTTAACAGGGGGTACAATTCCTGCTGGTTTAGCGATTTCTGCAAAGGCTTGGACTAATGATGGCACTACTGGAACTGGTGCTGTTGGTATTTCAAATGATTTTCAAACAATATCTGCAGTTGCCACAACAATGGTCAAAGAGATTGGTAGTGGTTATACTGGTTCTGGTGCTGGTCAAGGAGCAAATATTCAATTTAACTTCCAGATTACAGCTATGGCAGACTTAAAAGCTACAGCTTCTACGCCATTAACGGTAACTTATACGCTTTCAAGTGAATAATGGATTCTTGAAGGAAAATAGCGTAATCCTCAAATGGGCTTCGTAACATATTTAAAATAAATAAAAATCAATTCAAATTTCAAACTATTCAAATTTCAAAAACAATGAAAAAATTAACTTTAACAATTGTAGCATTTTTGGGGCTATTTGGTGGTGCAATGGCACAGTCAACAGCTACTCATCAAGTGGATATTACAATTAATTCTGTGGCAATGATTAGAGCAGTAGGTTCAGATGCATCTTCTCCCTCAAATTCAAGTTTCACAGTGGGAGCTCCAACAACTGCTGGACAAATGCCAAAAACTACTCCAACTAATAATAATGTATTATATCTGCAATATACATCGATTAAAACAGCAGCAGGAACTCCAAGAACAATAAAGGCTGTGTTGTCGGGCACAGTTCCTGTTGGTTTTGCGATTTCCGCAATTGCTACTCCTCAACTTGGCAGCACGGGTGATGTTGGTACAACAAATGATCAACAAACAATATCTACAACTGCCGTAACAATGATTAAAGATATTGGTAGTGGTTATACTGGTTCTGCTGCTGGAAATGGTGCAAATATTTTTTATGTACCAGTGATTACAGCTTTGGCAGACTTAAAAGCTACCGCTGCTACAGCAGCAATAACGGTAACTTATACGCTTTCAAGTGAATAATGGATTCTTGAAGGAAAACAACCTATTGCTCAAATTGGCTGCGTAACATAAACAAAAATCAATTCAAATTTCAAAAACAATGAAAAAATTAAATTTAACAATTGTAGCATTTTTGGGACTATTTGCTGGTGCAAAAGCACAGTCAACAGCTACTCATCAAGTAGATATTACGATTAATTCTGTGGCCATGATTAGAGCAGTAAATGCAGCAGCAACTACTGCCTCAAATTCAGGTTTCACAATAGAAGCTCCAACAACTGCTGGAGCAGTGCCTAAAACTACTGCAAGTAAGGCAGATGAATTATATCTGCAATATACGTCGATTAAAACAGCAACAGGAACTCCAAGAACCATAAAGGCTGTGTTATCGGGTACAATTCCTGCAGGTTTATCGATTTCTGCAATTGCTTACACTAGTGGCACGGGTGATGTTGGCATTTCAAATGATACTCAAACAATATCTCCAACTGCCGCAACAATGATTAAAAACATTGGTAGTTGTTATACTGGTATTGTTGCTGGAAATGGTGCAGGTATTTATTATAGCTCTGAAATTACAACCATGACAGACTTAAAAGCTACCGCTGCTACAGCATTAACGGTAACTTATACGCTTTCAAGTGAATAATGGGTTCTTGAAAGAAAATATGCTATTGCTCAAATTGGCTTCGTAACATTATTAAAATAAACAAAAATCAATTCAAATTTCAATCAATTCGAATTTCAAAAACAATGAAAAAATTAACTTTAACAATTGTAGCATTTTTGGGACTATTTGCTGGTGCAATGGCACAGTCAACAGCAACTCATCAAGTGGATATTACAATTAACTCTGTGGGAATGATTAGAGCAGTAAATGCAGCAGCAGCTACTGCCAATAATGCTACTTTCACAGTGGGGGCTCCAACAACGGCTGGAGAAGTGCCTATAATTGATTTAGTACCTTCATCTGGATTATACCTGCAATATACGTCGATTAAAGCATCAACGGGAACTCCAAGAACAATAAAGGCTGTGTTATCGGGCACAATTCCTGCTGGTTTATCGATTACTGCAAGGGCTGCTACTCCTACCGGCACGGGTGATGTTGGTTTAACACTTGGTCTAAAAACAATATCTACAAATGCCGAAACATTGATTAATAACATTGGCAGTGGCTATACTGGTGCTGAGGCTGGAAAAGGTGCAAATATTAATTATTCTTTTGAGATTACAGCTATGGCAAGCATAAAAGCTACCGCTTCTACAGCATTAACGGTAACTTATACGCTTTCAAATGAATAATGTGTTCTTGAAGGAAAATTTCCCATTGCTCAAATTGGCTGCGTTACATAATTAAAAATCAATTCAAATTTCAAACTATTCAAATTTCAAAAACTATGAAAAAATTAACTTTAACAATTGTAACATTTTTGGGGCTATTTGGTGGTGCAATGGCACAGTCAACAGCTACCCATCAAGTGGATATTACAATTAATTCTGTGGCCATGATTAGAGCGGTAAATGAAACTTCAGCTACTGTTAATCCTTTAACTTTCAATGTAGGATATGGAATGTCTAATTCATTAACTGCTGGAGAAGAACCTATAATTGATCAATCACCTTGGGGTAAATTATTTTTACAATATACATCGATTAAAGCATCAACAGGAACTCCAAGAACAATAAAGGCTGCTTTAACAACGGGTACAATTCCGGCTGGTTTATCGCTTAAGGCAACTGCTGCTACTCCTACTGGCGGCTCGGGTGATGTTGGTTTAACAAATAATATTCAAACATTATCTGCAACTGCCGCAACAATGATTAAAAACATTGGTAGTGGTTATACTGGTATTGCTACAACAAATGGTGCAGAAATTACTTATAGTTCTACAATTACAACTATGGCAAGCTTGAAAGCTACAGCGTCTACAGCATTAACGGTAACTTATACGCTTTCAAATGAATAATGGATTGAATCATTTTTTTCCTATTCTGATGAAAGAAAATGTGGCTTTTACCCTATTTCAACTTAGGATGGATATGCTAAAATCCACTAATTATTTCATAAAATGCTATAACAACTAAAAACAACATCATAATTAATAATGAAAAAACTACTTTCATTTATCTTTTTCTTTTTTATCAATACTTATGTTTTTGCCGATGTGATTATTCTCAACGGACTAACGCATGAGTTTAGAGGTATTGCAGGAAATACATTATCAGGTATAGTAAAAATGAGGAATGATGCTACTGTTCCAAACAAAATGAAAATTTATAAACAGGAACTCATTTTGATTTGTGGCCAAGAAAGCACTTTCAAAGATACTATTTCACACGAAAAATCACTTACAAAATGGCTCAGTACAAATGTCAATGAAAAAGTAATGGAAGGAAATGAAGAATATGAATTATTTTTTGATTTTACAATTCCTATAGGAACAAAACCTGGCTCTTATTACACAATGCTAATGGTGGAAACTGATGAACCTATACCGACTATTGATAGTAAAACTAAAATGACAATTAATACAAAGGTTCGTTATGGGGTTACGATTTTAGTACATGTAGATACTTATGTAAGCCCAAATTTGAATTTTGAAACGATTACAATAGATAATCAAAATGATAATAGCCAAGCTATTAAAGTATTACT
>JAFEIL010000186.1 GCA_017495105.1 Emticicia sp.
ATATAATACGATGGATTTAATTCTGGAAAACATACAACCTGAGCAAGTAAAGGTTTTTAAGAAAATGGCTAAGCTATTGAGTATTCGCACTAAAATTAAGAATCGAGTTTTGACAGAAGAACAAGAAGACAAAGCGTTATTTGTTGCGATGGAGGAAGGTTTGAAAAGTAAAACTTTAACAGAAAAAGAAAAGGATAGCTTTTTAAATTCTTTAGGTAAATGAAAATTGTTATCAAGGGAAGTTTTGTGCGTGATGCCAAGAAGTTAAGTGCTGAGGTACAGCTTGAAATTAGAGACATCTTGGTCGAATTAGAACAGGTTAATAGCTTATCTCAAATTAAAAATCTTAAAAAGATGACTGGCTATAAAAATGCTTATCGTATAAGATTGGGTAATTATAGAATTGGTTTCTTAATGATTGCAGACGAACTGATACTAAGCCGAGTACTTCATCGAAAAGATATTTATGATTATTTTCCTTATTAACAAAAATGCCTTGCTGATTTTATCAACAAGGCATTTTTGTTAAGTTTTATTCCTATCAAGCCTCAGCATAAGCCTCTACAGGCTCGCAAGCACAGATTAAGTTTCTGTCCCCATGAGCAGAGTCAATGCGGCTAACGGTTGCCCAGAATTTATTGGCTTTTACGTATGGTAATGGGTAAGCTGCTTTTTCTCTAGAATAAGCTTTTGTCCAATTTTCTACCAAAACTACTGCCGTCGTGTGTGGAGCGTTTTTCAATACGTTATCGGCTTTATCCACATTTCCTGACTCAATTTCTCTGATTTCTTCACGAATACTCAACAGTGCATCACAGAAACGGTCGAGTTCGGCTTTAGATTCTGATTCGGTTGGTTCAATCATAATTGTACCTGCCACTGGAAACGAGAGCGTTGGTGCATGGAAATTATAATCCATTAACCTTTTTGCAACGTCTTCAGCTTCAACACCTGCCGAAATTTTAAATTGGCGTAAATCAACAATCATTTCGTGGGCACAACGTCCACTATCGGCTGTATAAAGGATTTGGTATTCACCTTCCAAACGAGATTTAATGTAATTAGCATTCAAAATTGCATTTTTGGTTGCATTTGTTAAGCCTTCTCCGCCCATCATGGCGATATAAGCATAAGAAATCGTCAAGATACTTGCACTTCCATAAGGAGCAGCCGAGATTCCATGAATACCAGATTTTCCACCCATATCAATAACAGCATTCGTTGGTAAAAATTCAGCTAAGTGCTGTGCTACACCGATTGGCCCCATTCCTGGGCCACCACCACCATGAGGAATACAGAAAGTTTTATGTAAGTTGAGGTGACAAACATCGGCTCCGATTGTTGCTGGTGAAGTCAAACCAACTTGAGCGTTCATATTTGCACCATCCATATAAACTTGTCCACCGTGTTTATGAATCAAATCACAAATTTCTTTGATAGATTCTTCAAAAACACCGTGTGTTGATGGGTACGTTACCATCAAGCATGATAAGTTAGCGGCATATAGTTCTGCTTTTTCTTTCAAATCCGCCACGTCGATATTTCCTTTTTCGTCGCATTTTGTTACAACTACTTTCATTCCTGCCATCACCGCCGATGCTGGATTTGTGCCATGAGCCGATGATGGAATTAGAGCGATATTTCGGTGTGAATCTCCACGACTTTCGTGATAAGCACGAATCACCATCAAACCAGCGTATTCGCCTTGAGCTCCAGAATTTGGTTGCAACGACATTTGAGCAAAGCCAGTTACCTCACAAAGCCAGGTATTCAAATCGCTGAATAATTCTTGATAACCTTCGGTTTGGTTTTTTGGAGCAAATGGATGAATTTGCCCAAATTCTGGCCAAGTTACAGGAATCATCTCCGCAGTAGCGTTGAGTTTCATCGTACAGCTTCCCAACGAAATCATTGAGTGAACCAAAGATAAATCTTTGCTTTCCAAAGATTTCAAGTAACGTAACATTTCGTGTTCGGTGTGGTAGCTACTAAAAACTGGGTGAGTCATGAAATCAGAAGTACGGTTTAGACCTACGCCAAAACCTATTTCAACCTCAGATTTTAAATTAATATTAGTTTCTTTTCCACATGCTTCGGCAAAAATATTTAATAATTGCTCAACGTCTTTGATGGTTTTTCTTTCATCAAAAGAAACTCCTACATTGCCATTGGCATAATAACGAAGATTTACCTCATGTTTCTCGGCAATTATCCTGATTTTGCTATTATCTTCAATACGAATCGTTACAGTATCGAAATAATTTTTATTTACTACCTGGACGTCAAGCCCTTCAACCGATTCTGCAAAAAGTTTGGTTAAGCCATGAATTTTAGCGGCAATATTTGTCAAACCTTTTGGCCCGTGATAAACACCGTAAGCAGAAGCCATTACCGATAATAAAACTTGGGCAGTACAGATATTCGATGTTGCTTTTTCACGGCGTATATGTTGCTCACGAGTTTGCAAAGCCATACGTAAAGCACGATTGCCTTGTGAATCAACAGAAACACCAATAATACGACCGGGAATTTGACGTTTAAAGCTTTCTTTTGTAGCAAAGAAGGCCGCATGAGGTCCACCATAACCCATTGGTACACCCAAGCGTTGAGCCGAGCCAACTACAACATCAGCACCCATTTCACCTGGAGGTGTGAGGAGTGTTAATGAAATTAAATCAGCAGCTACTGCAGTGAAAATATTCAATTCGTGAGCCGCAGCAATTAAATCAGTATAATCATATACCTCGCCGTTGGTGGCTGGATATTGCAATAAAATTCCGTACAAGTCTTCATTTGTTAAATCATAAGTTGCGTGGTTTCCTACTACAACATTGATTCCCAAAGGTTTTGCACGACCAATTACCAAGTCAATGGTTTGTGGGTGGCAAAGTTCCGAAACGAAGAAAGTTTGAGCGTTTTTCTTGGTAACAGGACGAACACTATGAAGCATCGTCATGGCTTCTGAAGCAGCTGTTCCTTCATCAAGCAAAGAAGCGTTGGCGATTTCCATTCCCGTTAGCTCAATTACCATTGTTTGGAAATTTAGCAACATTTCTAAACGACCTTGGGCGATTTCAGCCTGATAAGGTGTGTAGGCAGTGTACCACGATGGATTTTCTAATATATTTCTCAAAATCACATTCGGTACAACTGTATCGTAATAACCAGTACCAATAAATGATTTATAAATTTTGTTTTTTTGAGCCAATGCTTTAAAGTCGGATAAAAAATCTACTTCGGACTTTGCTTTTGGCAAATTGAGTGGATTATTTAAACGAATTCCAGCGGGTACGGTTTCATTGATGAGTGTTTCGAGCGAATCAGTACCAATTTTTTGTAACATTGATTGGAGTTCGATTTCACTTTTGCCGTGGTGACGACTTTCAAAGGATTCTTGCGTAATAAGGTTTACTTTCATCGGTGAAAAACCCCCTGCCCCTGAAGGGGAGTTTATTTTTAAATTAATTCATGCTTTGGGGTATGTAGCTGCATGAATGGTCTGTTTGGATGAGCATGCAAATATACTAAAATTATAAATTAATTGTTGAAACAAATTGTTAGAAAATTAGAGAAATTTTATTGAATATTTTTAGAAGACAGTATAATTAATCTAAAAGAGTGGTGTGATTTAGATAAAATGTCTATAAGAAGGATGAAATATAGAAAATTATAAACGAAAGAATTACGATGCTATATGTTATTTTTAACAAATAAATTTACTATTCATTAATGCCAAAGCAGAATAAAATATTTATGGCTTTTGGTCTTGAGTATAATTTTGGATTTTTAAATACCGGCTTGAATTATTGTTTTGTTCAGATTAGAAGATTCTATTAATAATTATATAGCATAGCTAATTATCAAAGAGATAAAAGTTATGCTAAATCATATAAAATTCAACACAGGGGTTGTTTTATTGGCAAGTGCCTATCTGGGCTTTAAAGACACTCCCAGCTTTGGCTTCAAATGAAGGATTAAGAATTATAGCTTTGCTTGAAATAAGGGTTACTGAACTGCTATTTTGTATTTGTGTAGCTTGTACCAAAATGCTATTGCTCGACTGAAAACCGCCTGAATTGATTGTACCAGTAAAACTCAAATTAGTCTGGCAAAATGGATTACTCCAACGTACTTCGGTAGCTACACTAGTATCTGTTAAAGTTTTCATAAATGCCACTAAAGCATTTTTCTGAGCAGTCGAGAAATTTAATCTTACGGGATTTCCATTAGCGTCTTTCAGAATACCCGAAAGATTGGGGTGGGCTTGAATACCACTATTATAATGTTCAACTACTTGTTCAAGGGTTGAGAATCGGCCATCATGCATGTAAGGTGCAGTAAGCTCGATATTTCTGATACTTGAATTTTTAAAAGTTCCGACTAAATTCTGACGAATTGGAGAAGATACTCCACCAACACCCAAATCGGTGGTAGAGGTGGCATCAATGCCGTTATTTTCAGGCCTGGTGCTTACGAATGCTTCTGTGCCATGACAACCCGCACAGCCTCCACCACCTTGAGGAATAGGCGTAAAAAACAATTGTTTTCCTTGATTTTCTTGATTCGTAAAATTTGAAAAAGCTTGGTTTGGATTATTGACTACTGCCCGACCAATATCATATTTGCTTTGGTAACTTACAATACTTCGTATAAACTGAGCCAAAGCTTTTGAAATCCTGTCATTTGTAATAGCATTATTACCAAAAGCATTGATAAACAATTGATTATAATATGGTTGCTCGGCCACTCTTTCTGAAATCTGATTAGCAGTTAAGCCCATTTCTACAGTATCTTGTAGTGGCTGTAAAACTTGGTCTTCGAGGGTGTCAGCTCTTTCGTCCCAGAAGAAACGACTTCTTTGATAATATCGAGCATTCAGAACTGTCATGCCTTGACGGTCAGTGGTGCCACCGGCAAAGCCGATACTTAGGGTGCGGGAATCACTAAAACCTTCGCTCTGTCTATGGCACGAAGCACATGAAACCGTTCGATTAATACTCAGATTTTTATCATAAAAAAGCACTCGCCCAAGAGTCGCACCATTGTTGGTGATGGGGTTGTTAGCGGGCGAATTATCAATATTAGCTACATTATTGGCATAGAAATTTGGTAACGAAACATTATATTCAAACGGTGTAACAGGTAGATTTAGGAAGTCGACCGTGGTTATTGTTTTTGATGCAACAAACAAAAAGAAAATAACCGAGCCAAGGGCCAATTTTCTAAGATTCATAGTTATAAGTTTTATAGCTTTTGTTTTTTAATGGAGCCATCAATTTTATTAGTTATTGTTTAGATGATTTATTTGATTTTTTATTGCGGTGAAAAAAGTAGTAACTATCCAGTAATAATTGGCAAGGGCATATTTACCACAGCTTTTATAGCA
>JAFEIL010000439.1 GCA_017495105.1 Emticicia sp.
CTGATTAAGTATTCACTTCAAAAAACAAATCACTTTCAATCACCAACCGAACATGTTTTAATTTGACTTTTTAATTAGTCGGCTAAATTTGTAATTTTTCAAAAACATATCCTATAAAATTTACATTATTTGTGTGAGTAATGTACTTTCACATATTATTGAAATGAGAATATTAAGCACTCAGATGAAAATAATCAACAAAAAAATACTATTTAATATATTGATAATCAATTATTTATCTCAAATATTTTATTTCTTTTCCTGTGTTTAATTACTGAAAATGAAAATTTTTAATCCTCAGTGCTTTTTTATGGTTTTTGAATAATTTAAACGAAACTTGCCTTCTTTTCTTATGAAATTCAAGAGTAAATTAATTTAAAACTTCCGATATTTTGTATATTTGACTATTCGGTATCTAAAAAGGACGCCAATTTATACTGTGTGAAGCAACCTTTTCAGATTGTTCTTACACTGAGTGTTTAAAATCTACTATGGAAGTAAAAATACAGAAACTAAGCAATCGAGATATGTTCCTTGGACAAAATATTGAGGCTATATGCGTCAAGCCCCAATAATTCCAGACCTAATGTTGGCTACCGACAAATTCTCCAAGTCGGTCTGCCAAATCTTCTATGTCATGTTTCCTTGCAATTTGTTGTAACCAACTTTTTGGAATTGTGTCAAAGCCATAAAGAAGTCCTGCAAGTCCACCAGTAACTGCTCCTGTTGTATCTGTGTCCTCACCTAAGTTTACAGCCTTTAGAGTAGCAGCTTTATAATTGTCTGTTGTCAGTAAGCACCAAATACTAGCTTCCAAAGTATGCAAAACATAACCACTACTAAATATTTCTTTCTCCGTCAATTCGTAAATATTTCCATTCAATAGTCTGTCAAACAATTTGATTTCGTTAATATTTATTGAATTAGAATTTAAGTGGTCTGAAATATCAGTTTGCAAATTCTTATAAACTTGAAACTTATCTATACCTTTTACTATTTGTCTTGCAAATTCAAGATAATAAAAACAAGCAATTACAGAACGAATGTGTCCGTGTGTAATTGAAGAAACTTGTTTTATAATTTGGTATCTGTCCGAAAGTTCTTTGTCTTTAATGTAAACAAGTAAAGGCAAAATTCTCATTAACGAACCATTGCCATTGTCTGAAACATCTCTTCCACCTGCTAATTCAGGATTACAGCCTTTTTGCAGTTGTCTTATTGCTTGACTAGTTGCAATTCCAACATCAAAAACATTTCCTCGAGGCGTCCAAAAATTATTATTAAGCCACTCGACAAAGTTGTTTCCAATCTTTTGCAAACTAAATTCTTCTGTCAACGCCTCTGCAAGACAGAAAGCCAAAGAAGAATCGTCAGAAAATGTCCCTGCTGGAAGATTGTAAGTTCCAAAACCTATCATGTCAGTTACAGGGTTTTGTGCAATTTTCTGTCTATTCATGAACTCAACAGGAACTCCCAAAGCGTCACCAATTGCGACTCCAAATAGTATGTCTTTATAAATATTTTTCTCTGTCATATATAGGATTTTTAAATTGCTTAAAGCCAAAGATTTGTAAATACCCGAAAGTCGGGACTTTTACCACAAAACTTGATATGAAAAATTAATGTTCCATTTGCCAAAAAATGCCCTTTTGAACACGAAACCCTATATTTTGGGTAGCTGCTCTTTGTTATGCCTTCGAGCTTCTCTTTGTATAAGTAGGTCAAGTATATTTAAGTCTATTGTTTTTTAGGTCAATAACAACTTTGAAGTTATTAAAAAAATCAAAACCTATTATACCGTCAGTTCCGCCCATCATTAATGTCATTTGTAATAATGGAGGTAGATTTCCATATTTCACTAAGAAGTTATTGTCGCCAAAAGAAGTTGAAATTTCAAAGCATTCAGTCACAAAATTCCCAACTCCTGGATAGAAGTCTTCATCAGTTCCAACACTTTCATAGTTGCTGGTAATACTTTTTGATAAATATGAAAGTTTAGCACCTGTATCTAAAAAGAAGTTGAGTTTTCGACTATCTATAAACAATTCTATAACCGGTATGCCCATAAAATTTGAAATTGCAGTTTCAGACCCATCAAAGGCAATTTCTTGTTTATTGAATTCAACTACTTCATTTTTGTAGTCAAACATGATTTGGTATTCTGATAATATGTCTCCACCAAGTAAAGTTGTTATTTCCGTACCAAGCAAGTCTGATAATTTTGAAACTGTCAAACCCATATAGTTTGTTGAGCAATTATAATTTTCCTCACAAAAGGTTAAGCTGTCAGAAGCATTAATTGTTGAGGGTGCACCTGTGTCAATTAGTATTATATTGTCACCATCTTTTATTATCGGGTGTCCTTTAAATAAAATTATTTGAAATTGTTTCATTGTCTTTGATATAATTTATGAACCGAAAGTACACTACGCATATTTTCTGCTAAATACCAACCTACTATTTTTCTATTTAACATATCTTGCGGCACGGGCCGCCCCGCAGATGGCTAAGTAGAGATTAACTAGAGTTTTTACTGACATTTCTTGTGATTTTTCCTCAGATTTCCATTTGTACAGTAGATTTCCCCCTAGATCCATTGTACGTGAAACTTCGGCTACACTTCGCCCAGATTTAACCATTTTTAAAAGTTCCTCCTTGAAACTTTCATCATACTTGCGACGTTTTTTTTGATAATTGTCTTTTCAATTTGAACACAAAATTAAGAGAGTTTTGTGTGCGGAAAAATTAGACAATCTCAGAGAACTTAACTACCACTCAGCCAAACGCTTGTTAAAACTAGTTTTATCTTTTAGCAGCGTTGATTTCATTAATCAATTTTTTTATTGCTTTATCTTGCCTGTCAATATTTATATCTTCACTTTTTAGCATATTGAATAAAGACCAACCAACGCTTGTGTTAAAATAATGAGGCAATTTTGATTCCTGGTTAAATCTTACAAACTCGTTTGTTTTATCTGACCAAAAGATTGCCTTAAAAATGGTTCCGCTTAGGGGAGAGGCAGCCATACTTACCAAGTACATCTTTTCGTAGCCACAAAATTCATCATAGTAGATATGATTTCCACTTTCAAAGGATTCCACTAAATTACCTAAAGTGTAAGTTTTACCACCCGTATACATAAACCCTGTTGATAAAATTCTTGGTTTCAATAGATAATATTCAGCCCTATTCAAAACAACAGTTCTGTTTTGTAAAATAATAGATGCGTACTTTTCAAATAATATATCTAATTGATTCCGACTTTCTGATTTGAATTTATTCAAAAAATAATTTTCGTACAACCCTTCACTTAGGTCAATCGTATTATCAACAATATTATAATTATTAGCTTTAATAATATGTTCAGGAATTGAAAACCTATCTTTATATTTGTTCTCCAAGAACAAATAGTCTTCAGATATTTCAATGATTTCGCAATTTCTGCAATCTTCATCAATTGTCCATTTGAATAAATCAATTTCCAAATTTCTGCCATATTTCGAAGTAAATTTATAGGTCATTTTGTTTCAAAAATTAGTTTATGAGGTTTGCAGATACAAGAGGTTGGCTTTTTCGAAGCACCAAACTAAAATACAATTTTCATACTTTTTTGAATTAACTCACTTCTTCATCTTCATACAAAGCACTGTCGGCAATCTCAGTTAGTATTATACTGGCATCAATTTCATTCAATGCTTCAACACCTCTTAATTGTCGTTGTATTGCTTTGGTTCGTTTACCCATCACATCGTCTAATTGGTTTAATCCGGTCTGAATATTTCTCTGAGCTTTTTGCATCAAACCTCCGAAGTTTTCAAACTCTTTCTTGACAGCACCTAATACTTGCCATACTTCACTACTACGTTTTTGAATGGCAAGCGTTCTGAAACCCATTTGTAAACTGTTCAAAATAGCAGCTAAAGTAGTTGGTCCAGTAACGATAATTTTATAGTTACGTTGTAAATCTTCTAATAAGCTGGCCTTCCGCACCACCTCTGCATAAATACCTTCAAATGGCAAGAACATGATTCCGAAATCGGTCGTGTGTGGCGGGTCGATATATTTTTCACTAATATCTTTTGCCATTTTTCTGATGGTATTATCCAAAGCCTTTTGTGCCGCTTCAATCAAAACATTATCGGCAGTATCGTAGGCGTTTAGTAATTGTTCATAAACATCTTTCGGAAACTTTGCATCTATCGGTAGCCAAACTTGGTCGTGATTATCATCCTTGCCTGGCAATTTTACAGCAAACTCAACTAAATCATTACTATTGACTTTCGTCTTTACGTTGGCTTGATATTGCTCTGGTGCAAGAATTTGTTCCAGCAACATTTCTAATTGAACCTCGCCAATACCACCACGCATTTTTACATTACTTAGCACTCGTTTCAAACCACCTACATCTTGTGCCAAGGTCTGCATTTCACCCAGTCCTTTTTGTACTTCAATTAACTGTTTCCCAACTGTTTCGAAACTTTGTCCAAGTCTTTCACTCAGTGTTTTTTCCAGTTTTTCTTCAACCGTGCTACGAATACTTTCCAGTTTTTCATTGGTGCTTAAAACCAACGTCGTTTGCTTCGCTTCTACACTTTCTTGGAAGGTCTTGAATGCTGTAGATAATCCTTCACGAATCAATCTGCTATCTTCTTTCGCCTGATTATTAATTTTATCCAATTGCTCGATGTTTGCTGTCGAGAAGTCGGTCATGCTTTTATTCAATTCTTCACGGTTTTGTCTGATGTTGTTATCGGTTTTCTCAATCAATTCCGCTTGTTTTTTACCTAAATCATTAAATTTCTCTCGCTGTAAATCATTAAATGATTTCACACTTTGGTCGAAAGTTACTTGAAAACTCTTTAATGAATTTGTTAATTCTTCACGGCTGGTTCTACTATCTTCTTTCAAACTATTATTGATTTTATCGAGCAAAAGCCTATTCGTTTCCGAAAAGTCAGCAATGCTTTTAGTTAGCTCTTCTCGGTTAGTGCGGTTGTTCTCCTCAATTTTTAATGTTAACGAGCTTAATCTTTCATCAAGCGTTTTATTGATTTGTTTTAAAAGATTCTGACTATTTTCGCTAAGGTTCTTGAAGGTTTCGGCTTGTTCACTTCTAAAACTCGTTAGCGTTTGATTTAGCTCACTGCGATTTTCACTTGAAATTCTTGAATTCTCATCTCTATTAATTCTAAAATCTTCTTTCATATTTGTTTCAAGTCTTGAAAGTTGATTTTGAGAATCAGTCTGCCGGTTGAATATTGCCGCTAAATCCTGATTGGCTTGCGGACGAAACGTAAATTGTAAAACTAAAATAATTACAGCCAGTAAACACAAGATTATTAATAGTGT
>JAFEIL010000093.1 GCA_017495105.1 Emticicia sp.
AGTAATGAGACATAAGATATAAAATTCGAGACAAAAGACAAAATACTAACTATCAATAAATAACATCATTTCAAAATATCGATTAATATTTTCTCATTATTTAAACAAATATCTGTTTCAGAAATTATACTTTTTTTTGGCAATATTTACCAAATATAGGGCATAAAAAAAGTCATAACAGATGGTTATGACTTTTTTTAAAAAACGAATTCAATTATTTAGACCTTTATTTAATTAAAATAATATCAATACTTTGCTGGCTGATTCGGCTTCGGTAAAGATTTCTTGATAAAGTCTCTAATATCTTCATTTGCGGTTTGTAAATCTTCTCGACGTAAATACATCATGTGGCCACTTCTATATCCTTTCCATGACATACGGTCTTTAAGTTTGCCACTCGGATCCATTTGCCACATATTGTATTTGGCGTTAAAATAATCGCAAGCACCATCATAATAACCCGATTGAACCATTACATTCAAATATGGATTCTGTGCCATTGCTTGACGCAAATTTTCCCCGGAATTATCACCAGTTCTATCCCATGGACTAGTAGGGCCAAACATATAATATTTGAGGTCGGTCTTGTAATTCAATTCATTTCTCAAATAAATATTAATTGCAGGCGTAAATGAATGTAACCATGAGGTAAGTTCCGAATTAAAATCTGGCTTTTCGCCTGCTTCTTTTCGGTCAATTCCTTTATATCTTGAATCCAAACGTCCGACTGTGTTTCCTTTTTCACGTAATAATTCTTTCCAGAAAAAATCCAAAGGAATATCTAAATTTTGCTGCAAAATTACTTTTTCCGATAATCCTGAGTATCTAGAGATTTTGGCTGCAATTTCTTTTCTCTTTGTATCTTCTAAAAAACCTCCTTTACTAATAGCTGGTAAAAGTTCGTTTATCGTAAAATTTTCTACTTCTGGAAGCATTTCGGTTAGGTCTTTTTTCTGTAAATCTGCGGGCAACATTTTATGAAACCAAGCAGTTGCCGCAAAATAGGGCAATTTCAATGCTGCTCCTGAAGCAGTTCCACGCTCAATTCCAAGCGTTGTTGGCGAAACCAAAATTACGCCATTCAAATACATCCACTGAGCATTTTGTAATTGTAAAGCCAAACCTGAAACACGAGTTGTACCGTAACTTTCACCAATCAAATATTTTGGTGACGCCCAACGATTTGTCCGAGTCACAAATGTATTTATCCAGTCAGCTAAGTATTTAATATCAGCATTAACTCCAAAAAATTTTGAAGTTGGCACATCTTTACTAGTTGGGCGTGAGTAGCCCGTATTCACAGGATTTACGAATACAATATCTGCAACATCTAATATTGAGTAAGGATTTTCTTTGATTCCATAAGGTTGTAGCGGGTATCCTTCATCATCAATATTTAGTAAATGTGGACCTGTATATGCAATGTGCATCCATACCGAAGCAGAACCTGGACCACCATTAAATGAAATCACTAATGGACGGCCTGCTCTGTCTTTTACATCTGTGCGTTCATAATATGTATAAAACAATCCAGCGATTGCTTTTCCTTCCTCGTCCCAAACTGGCATTGTTCCAGTCATCGCCTGAAATGGCACTTTCTGACCTTTGATGGTTGTCACATGCTCTGTAGTAACATAAGAATCCGGATTGAAAGGAATTGTCAAAGAAGTCGATTTCTCTTCTTTTGGAGCAGATGTTGCAGCAGGAAGAGACGGATTCTTTGATACAGGAGATTGTGAAAATGCACAAAAACTCAGGAAAACTAAAGGTAAAAATTTAATTTGCATTGGTTGAGGTTGTTAATTGAAGTAAAAAAGAAAGTCACCTAGCAATTCTTCAAGGCGACTTCCAAATATATTTAAAATTTTAGATTTTTATTCCCCATTCTTTATTCATTTTTCGTCCGAGAAGAGCATTTGCTTCCTTATCGTCAATAAATATTTCTTTTTTAGGATCCCATTTTAACGAACGATTAAGGCGATAAGCAATATTTCCGATATTACAAACCGAAGCAGTACGATGGCCAACCTCAACATCACAAATTGGTTTACTACGGTTCCTCATTGCATCTAAGAAATCTTTGTAATGATTTTCAGATTTATAAACGTGTTTTTCTGTTTTACCAATAACTTTATCTTTCAGAGAACTAGGCGTTGTTTCAATTTTCTTTCTTTGAACTTTAATTTCTCCCTCGGTTCCCACAAAATGTATCGCATTGTTCCATTCCCATTTTTCGTGCGTCATCGTGATGCCATTTTCATATTTATAGGTAAGAAACTTAATTTCTTTTCCATCCGGAACTGACACTTCTACAGGCCCGCTATCATCCATTCCAAGCGACCACTGTACAATATCAAACATGTGAGCTCCCCAATCAGTTACCATTCCACCACCAAACTCACGGTATAAACGCCAATTTGGAAAAACATCTTTTGAAGTAGGTGGTGCTAATTCTGAGTTAAATACTACTGATTCATTTGGGCCAAGCCATTTTCCCCAATCAAGTCCTTCTGGTAATTTTTCTTCTGCTAAATTATAAGTAATAGGTGGAGCTCCTACATTAACTTTAATACTTTTCACCTCCCCTATATAACCATTTCTAATTAATTCGGCGGTTTGGCGAAACTCTGGCCACGAACGTTGCATGCTACCTGTCTGAAAAACTTTTTTGTGTTTTCGTGCAGCATTGACCATCGCACGTCCTTCTCGAACCGTCAAAGAAAGAGGTTTTTCACAATAAATATCCTTTCCAGCTTCGGCTGCTCTTACTGCCATAGCTGCGTGCCAATGGTCAGGCGTTGCTATCACAACGGCATCAATGTCTTTACGATTTAAAAGTTCTCTAAAGTCTTGATAAACAGGAATTTCTGAAAAAGTGCCAAGTTGAGTATTTTTCTCATAGTGCATTTTAATTCGGTCGAGAGTTAATTGTGCCTTTGCTTGATATACTTCACTCAGTGCAGCAATTCGGACTTCGTTTGTATTTAAGAATGAAGAGGTAAGTCCACGACCTTGCTTTCCTATACCTATAAAACCGAGTGAAATAATATCACTTGGGGCTAAATATCGACTCCCATCGGCTTTCTTTCCTCCTAAAACATGACGTGGTACAATCAAAAAGCTTCCTAAGGCTAAAGAAGCTTTACTCACAAAATCACGGCGAGAAATATTATTATTTTTAGTTGACATTATAAATTAGATTAAGGATTTTACTTTTTTATTGAAATTTAAGGTTGCGTAAATCTTATTCTTCAAAATTATTAAAAAATTTTAAAATACTAATCAAATTAATAATTATATTAGTGCAATTTATCATTGAAATAATACATTTTTATAAAACGCATGAATACTTCATTTCTAAAATGGATTTTTATTGTCGCAATACCTATTTCTACTTCATTTTATTTATATAATCATCGGTCTTCTGACGACATTAATTACAATGAAGAAATAAGACCAATTTTTAATAAAAAATGCATCGTATGTCATGGAGGTGTAAAGAAAAATGGGAATTTTAGTTTACTTTTTCCTGAAGAAGCTTTTGCACAAGCTAAGTCAGGGAAATTTGCTATTATTCCCTTTGATGCTGATAATTCAGAGGTAATGAAAAGGATCAAGTCACACGACCTCGATGAGCGTATGCCAAAAGATAAAGACCCACTCACCGACGAGGAAATAACGAAAATCGAAAAATGGATAAATCAAGGTGCAAAATGGGAAAATCATTGGGCATATTCGGCACCAAAAACAAATATTACGATTCCAAACGAAGGCAAAGAATGGGCAAAAAATGAAATTGATAATTTTGTATTTGAAAAACTAAAGAAAGAAGGACTCTCACCATCAAAAGAAGCCGACCGCTCTACCCTACTTCGGCGATTAAGTTTAGACCTGATTGGACTTCCACCAACACCGCAAGAATCTAAAGATTTTGTCAATGATAAATCGCCAATCGCTTACGAAAAACAAGTTGATAGACTATTGAAATCACCTGCTTTTGGTGAGCGATGGGCTTCTATGTGGCTTGATTTGGCTCGTTACGCCGACTCGAAAGGTTACGAAAAAGACCTCGACCGAAGTATTTGGCAATACCGTGATTGGGTTATAAAAGCTTTTAATGCAGATATGCCATTCGACCAATTTACGATTCAGCAGTTGGCGGGAGATTTGTTGCCACAAGCCCCAAACGAAAGCATAGAATCGCTCGAAAACCGCAATATTGCCACTGCTTTTCACAGAAACACAATGGCCAATGATGAAGGTGGAACCAACGACGAAGAGTTTAGAACTATGGCCATCATCGACCGAGTTTCTACTACGATGGAAGTTTGGCAAGGTACAACAATGGCTTGTGTACAGTGTCATAGTCACCCGTACGACCCTTTTCGTCATGAAGATTTTTACAAATTGGCTGCTTTTTTCAATAATACCCAAGACCGAGATTTGTATAACGAAAAACCACTTATCAGAACTTATTCTAAAGAGAAAGAGCAGGAAGTGATTAGGTTAACGAACTGGATAAATACAAAACTTCCTTCAAATCTTTCTAGCCTAAAATATTCTGACAAAACACTTTTAGCAGAAAAAACAAATGATTATTTAAGAAAACTGGGTTTTTATCGAATTGAAGCTGAATCGTTTGATAGTACAAGTCGTCACATCGAGCTTTGGAACAATCAGAAAGAAATAATGCAAACCACCGAAGGTGCCTTTACTGTCTATGAAAACATTGATTTAAGCAATATTGAAGGAGTAAAATATCGTTATCAAAGTGGTGCAGAAAATGCTTTTATCGAAATGAGAATCGGAGGCGTAGATGGGGAATTAATTAGTAAGGTAGAAACAAAATGCAGCGAAAAAGAAGTAAATGTTGGTTGGTCGAGATGGAATCAATATACAACTTCATCAGGAAAAGTGAAACCAACGAAAGGAATTCATGATGTTTATTTAGTATTTAGAAAAGGGAAAAACTTTTGGACTGATTTAATGCACCTCGATTGGATGGAGCTGCAATCAAGCAAAATGCCTATCAGAACTTTACCTAAATCATTACAAGATTCGATTGAAAAATTGGCGATGATTGATGCAATTGCCACGCCAATTATGCTCGAACGACCGCAAAATAAAGCACGAAAAACCAATGTTTTTATCAGAGGAAATTGGATGGTAAAAGGAAGTGAAGTACAAGCAGATGTACCAGCAATTTTACCAAATATGAAAAACTACCCTAAAAACCGACTTGGTTTTGCAGAATGGATGGTAAATAAACAAAATCCACTAACTTCAAGAGTAATTGTGAATCGTTTTTGGGAACAATTATTTGGCACTGGAATTTTAGAGTCTTTAGAGG
>JAFEIL010000373.1 GCA_017495105.1 Emticicia sp.
TATGATAATCAACACGTTACAAAGGTTTTAGCACCATAAATGTCCATTAACCCGATTATCAAGAGAAAAAGTCGCAATTACCATTAAAGTTTCAATGCTTAATTGATGCAAAAACGTACAATTCTTAATTTGATGATGCTTACAACATCAAAAAGACTACTAAATTTATAAAGGGTATTATTGCAAGTTTCTATCAAATTTTCAATTAAATATTTGCTATAGAAATTGACAAATTACTGATCAAGTGTATTAAAAATTAAGGTAGCATGACTATTTGTTGGCTTTTTTTGGAGTCTATTTTAGAATATAGGCACTTCTCAAATCAAGGCTTAAATTACTTTGTAGGTATGTGTAAACAAAATAGCCCCACAAATGCAGGGCTATAAGATTTATAGAAAAACACAAATTTTTTACTTTAAAGGGCTATAATTCACTGAAATCCGAAAGGTATTCGCCAAGACCTCATTTCGTTTATTTGGTATTAGGTATGCTAAATCAAGTCCAAAATCTTTAAATTTTCCTCCCAAACCAAGCGTAAAGTAGTGTATATCTCCCTTTCGCTTGTTTTGGGTATAATAGCCAGCACGTGCGTAAAGGCACTCTCTAAATTGAAATTCTGTACCGAAGGAAAAAGTAACTTCGCTCATAGTTTCACGAAAACCATCGGGTGCAGTACCCCACGATTGGAAAATTGTGCCAATGCCTGTGATACTTTCCTCGTTTCGTCCTGCAATCACTTCATTATTGCTATTACGAACTGATGGAGTTGGTACGAGTAATTTGTTGGCATCAATAGTAAACATTAAAACATTTTGTTTCTTCCCCAAAATAAAGTTTTGTGCCACACCTAGTTTTAGCAAAGTTGGTTGAAAACTTCGTGCTTTATAATCTCCATAAGAAACTTTGCCACCAATATTTGTCAGTGAAGCTCCATAATTTAACCAATGCTTTTTAATTCCCCCATTGGGGGTTAGGGGGCTATCGTGGTAAAAATACAAGTCACCAGCAATGGCATTGACTGGTTTTGTGGTGATATTTTGAGTGATTGAACGAGCTGATAAGTTGGAATAAACATATTTTAAACCAACTGAAATACTATTATTATGGCGAAGTTTGAGGCTATAAAAACCATTGATTGAAAATTCTTTTGAATGGAAGTTTTTGATAAATCCTCTATTATCACCATAAATCTTCACATCGCCAGCATCAAAATATTTTACACCAAAACCAAAGGTTGTCTTTTCTTTTGCTTGAAATAGATTTAAGGCATATAAATTCATTCCTCGAATGAGGTTTCTGTAATAGGGCGTATAATGTAGCGAAACTCCAATATTTTTGACCTTTTGGGTACTATCTTGATTAAGAAACACTAATTTTGCAGGGTTCAGCAAAGCACTATTGACATCTGGTGAAATCGCAATTCCTGCTTCGCCCAATGCTGCACTTCGAGCATCATAAGTAAAGTTTTGAAAAGGAAATGCTCCTACTAAAACTCTTTGCGGGTTTACTGGCGTGTAAGCTTGTGCCATACTTTGGAGACTTACTAAGAACAGCAAGCCAATCATTTTTAAATTTTTCATCTAATTTTATGTTTCAATTCCTTGTCAGTCAAACTGACAAGGAATTAGTGAATGTTTTAGTTATTTACTTTTACAATGCGTTTTTTCAAGGTAACTGGTTTGTTTCCATCTGTACCAACGATGTATAAAATGTAGGTTTCGGATGGTAAATTGAATAAGTCGAGTACGATGCTATCCAAATAGCGTTCTTGCCCACCACCTTCATAGAGTATTTCTCCTCTTTGGCTGTAAAGAATGAGTTTCACCCCATCAATACATCCTTTCGATTTGATGTATAATTTGCCAGAAGTTGGATTTGGATAGGCAATCGCATCGTTAATGTTATAATCCAAAATTGAAATACTTGCCGTTGATTCATCTGATTTTTCATTATCAGCATTGATGCAGTACAAACTGTATTTTTGCATTTCGACTCGTGTGCCTGTGACCTCAATTTTTTTACCACTTTGGCCATTTGACCAGACAATTGTACCATTGCATTGAGTAAGAGCAGATATGGTTAGTTGTTTATTCAAACAAAGTGTATCGGTAATTGAATAACCTCGAATGCTATTACTCGTTTCAATTTCAATCGGGCGAGGTCTAACTCGCACTTTGACTGATGCAGTATCAGAAATACATTTCCAAATGCCACAAGTGACCGAGTAAACCGTATTTTTCTCTGGTCTAACGACAATGCTTTGAGATTTTTCCCCTGTATTCCAAAGTAAGTTTTCATCACAACCACTGGCGGTAAGCGTGGTTTTCTCACCATCAAGGATAATCAAATTTCCACTTATAGTAGGCTTTTGAGGAGTATGGTAAACTTTGATAAAAATGGCAGTAGTATCCGAAACTAACGGGCGGCGTTCCGTTGAGTCAAGTCCTATGCAGATAGCTTTGTAAGTAATGTCAGATTTGGGTGAAGCTGCAAATGATAGGCCTTTGAAATTTCTGTCGTCTAACCAAACTAATTTTCCGCCATCTTCACAGTTTTTTGCGGTAATAGTTGTTGAAGTCCCGACACATAAAGTGTCTAAACTTGCAGAAACAACAGGCATTTTGGGTCTTACATAAACCTTAAACTGACTCCATTCGCTGTAACAACCATCTGTAAAACATCGAGCATGATAAGTAGTCGTTTGTAAGGGTTTCACTTGAATTCGAGCGGCGTTCCGCTTATTCAAAGTATCTGCCATCAAAACCTTTTCTGCCCTCCATTCTGTACGATTACAAGCATTTGCCAATAATTCAATCATTTCCCCTTTGACAATAATTGCGGCTTTTTCAACACCTTTGGCTGTAATTGTCAGTGAAGTTATTTTTGCTTTAACAGTAACTTTGATGGCCACAGCTTCACTCCAAGCAGTTTCAGCATCATAACACGACACAGCATAAGTATTTGATGCAGTCAATCGTTCTTGAAATCCTTCGGGTACTTCTACCCTATTTGGAATGTCCATCCAATTTCTTGTCCAGTGAGCATCTGTGCCAGCGATGCAACCACTGACCAATTTTACAGTATCGCCAAAGCAGATTGTTTGGTCTTTGACCGTTGGTGGTGGTGTTTTCATTGTAATTTCAATCTCGTTTGAGTTTGTACAACCAAAGCCGCCCACGCAAGTAACAGTATATTTTGTGCTTCGTCTTGGCTTAACTTCAATAGTATTGGCATCATTTTCACCAGTTGACCAACGCACCGCACCATTGCAGCCACCAGTGCTGATTCTTACTGTTTCTCCTAAAAAATAGTTGGTTCTCTCACTCCCAATATCAGGTTTGTTAGGCAATGGAATTGGATTTATCGTTATATCCCCAGCACCTTCACCAACTGAAGTTGAACACATCACTCTGAAATTAGTTTTCTGAGTAATTGGGTATGAATTAGGATTCTCAATTGGTTTGGCATCCGTAAAATCATCCTTGTGCCAAACCACCCAATAAAATGCAGTAGAGCATCCACTTTGACCAAGTATAGCCGTAGAACCCCAACAAACATCTTTACCAGTAGCTTGAATTACGGGAGGTTTTACCTCAATTATTATCTTACCTTTTCCACCACAAGCATTCGGACTTAAACATTCTGCTACGTATTCAGTGTATTTATCAGTTGGCCAAACAGTGATTGGATTTCCTTCCGCTTGTCCATTTTGCCAACTGACAACGCCATCGCAACCAGTTGTGCTTAAAACTGTTAATTCGCCTAAAACAATTGGATTTTTTGAAGCAATTATCTGAAAATCTTGCGGCTGTCTGATAGTTACTCCGATAGTTTCGGTGGCTTCTCCTGCCGAAGTTACACAATGACCAGTGAATGAAACGGCTTGAACTATTCCATTGAAAACTGGGGCAATTTCATTTCTACGACCAAATTCTGGGGAAGCCCAATAGATTTCATTAGATGGGCAACCAGTCATGCTCAAAGTTGTTGAGCCACCAACACAAACTACATTTGGAGAAGCTTTTACTGTAATTTTTGGTGCGTTTACTTCAATCATTATTTTTCCAGTTCCACTAATACACCCACCGTTGGCAGTACAAGTAGCAGAATATTCGGTGCTTGCTTTCGGTGATACGGAAATACTTGTTGTACTTTCATTCGTATTCCAAGAGATAATGCCATAGCAATTTGAAATACTCAATGTAGCTGTTTCACCTAAAATCAAAGGATTTTTAGAAGCCACAATTATTGGAGTAGCACCGTTTGAGTTAATGATTAGTTTGACCAAAACTCTTGCATTACTCGCACAGTTATTAGTAGCATTTCTTGCTTGAACATAAAAAAGACCATTGTTTAAATTTTCTGAACTTGGTATAAAATTTAAACCCGTAGACAATAGCTTTCCACCACTTGGAGCCTCATACCATTCTGCAACTTCATTACTTCCAACACTAACTGATAAAGTCGGAACTGCTTGACCTGCACAAATGGTTTTATCGCCCCCACTAATGGGAAGATTGACAGTTGGACAAATACAAGCGGGTGAGTTTACAGTTTGTGTGGCAATACAACCTGCACTACTTGTGGCAGTTAGGATAACATTCGTACCTGTTGCAATGCCTGAAACGATGCTATTTGATACAATACCAGCGGCGGCAGTCGTTACTGAACTTTTAACTATACCATTACTTGTAAAAGATACTGAATAAGTCAATAAATCTGCTGAACATAGAGGAGTTCCTACGCTTAAAGTTGGTAAAGCATTAACCGATAAACTAACGGGTGTTCGAGTAGCACTTACACAATTAGTAACAGTATTTTTTGATTGCACATAAAAAATCATTCCAGTAGCAACATTTGGTGTATAACTTAGACCCGTCGCCAATAAATTGCCCCCGCTCGGAGCATCATACCATTCTACAAATTCATTACTTCCAACACTAACCGATAAAGTCGGAATAGCTTGACCTGTACAAATGGTTTTATCACCCCCACTGATAGGAACATTGACAGTTGGACAAGCACACAAGGGGGAATTTACTGTTTGCAAAGTAATACAACCAGCACTACTTGTGGCAGTCAAGACTGCATTTGTACCCGTTGGAATGCCTGAAACGATGTTATTCGATACAATACCAGCAGAACTTTTAACTATACCATTACTTGTAAAAGATACTGAATAAGTCCATAAGTCTGCTGAACAAATGGGT
Organism: Emticicia sp.; assembly: GCA_017495105.1. GTDB lineage: Bacteria > Bacteroidota > Bacteroidia > Cytophagales > Spirosomataceae > Emticicia. The sequence goes on from JAFEIL010000373.1 coordinate 5,211, forward strand.
GTTCCTGCACTTAAAATTGGTAATAGATTGATGGATAAATTAAGTGGTGTTCGAGTTGCACTAACACAACTATTTTGCAGATTTCGAGCTTGGGCATAGTATGTGCCAGACGTTTTAGGCGTATA
>JAFEIL010000097.1 GCA_017495105.1 Emticicia sp.
GGCTTATAGCCTAAAGCATATAGCATTTATAATTACAAATATACTACTCAAAAAATTAGAATTTTTATGATATTGATTCTTTTTCTATAATTTTTATGTTTTTAAATTGATATAATAACTGACGAAAATCATTTTTATTTTAGAACCAAATAAGGTAATTTTACGTTTATTTGAAATCAGTCTAAATAAAATATAAAGTGCAAGCCGAAAAAACTGTTGCCGATTTAAAGATAGGAGAGAAGGGGATTATCAATAATTTTAAAGATGATGCTATGTCATTAAAATTGCTTGAAATGGGGTGTTTACCCGATACAGAGGTAATGCTTGACTTTATTGCTCCTTTGGGGTGCCCAGTAGGCATTACGGTAGCGGGTTATCATCTTTCGTTGCGTAAGAGAGAGGCCGCAACAATCGTGATAAAATAAATACATATTTGACTGATAGATTTGATTTGTGGATAGTTGAAGAGAAACAGTCGTCCGTTGTAAATCGGTCATCGACTATTTAATCGTTGAAAATTTTGTGAAAAATAAACAAGTTGTTGCACTTCTTGGCAATCCAAACTCAGGCAAATCCTCACTTTTTAATCAACTCACTGGGTTGCGTCAAAAAATAGGAAATTTCCCTGGAGTAACAGTCGATAAAAAAGTAGGGTTTTGTCGTTTAAGCGGAAGTATGGACGTTGAGATTCTTGACCTTCCTGGCACGTATAGCATTTATCCGAATTCACTTGATGAGCAAGTGGTTCTTGAAGTGTTGGCCAATCCACAAAATCCTGATTATCCTGATTTGGCCGTCGTCGTAGCCGATGCGTCAAATTTAAAGCGAAACATGCTGCTTTTTGAGCAAATAAGTGATTTGGGTGTGCCTTCAATTTTGGCACTCAATATGCTCGATGTGGCCGAAGAATCGGGGATTTCTATCAATTCAGGCAAACTTTCAAAGATTCTTGGTATTCCAGTTGTTGAGCTTAATGCCCGAGAAGGCATCGGGATTGAAGGTTTGAAACATACTATTTTTAATCAGCTTCAACATAAAAAAACGCATATTAATCCACCAAGTTTTGATAAAAAAACGGAAACCGTTTTTGAAGAAGTTAAAACAAAATTTGGCATTGAAAATAAATACTTAGCACTTCAATACGCTGCACAAGCTCAAAAATTGATGTTTTTGGGCGAAAATCAACAAAAAGAGCTAGAGGAAATTGTTAAAAAACACAATTTCAACGCCGATAAATTTCAATCAACCGAAACCATCGAACGCTATCGTGATATTAGTGGTACATTGTCAGAAGTAGTTATTGAAGAGGGTATAAAAAAGGAAACTATTAGCGAGAAAATCGACCATATTTTACTCCATAAAATCTGGGGATACATTATTTTCTTGGGTATTCTATTCTTGATTTTTCAGTCAGTTTTCACAATTGCCGAAGCTCCAATGGACTTAATTGATCAAGGAGTAGCAATGGTAAATGATTTTTTAAAATCAAATCTTCCTGATAATCAACTGGTTAGCTTGCTTACCGATGGTTTGATTGCGGGTATTGGCGGCGTACTGATTTTTATACCACAAATTGCTTTTTTGTTTGCTTTTATCTCAATTCTAGAGGAATCGGGTTATATGGCACGTGTGGTAGTTTTAATGGATAAACTCATTCGAAAATTTGGCATGAGTGGAAAATCAGTCGTACCGCTTATTTCAAGCATGGCTTGTGCGGTGCCAGCCATTATGTCGGCACGTACAATTGGCTCATGGAAAGACCGTTTAATCACAATTATGGTTACGCCGTTGATGAGTTGCTCGGCACGTTTGCCAATTTATACGATTTTGATTGCTCTTGTTGTGCCTAATACAAAGGCCTTGGGTTTCTTCAATATGCAAGGTGTAGCCTTGATGGGGCTCTATTTATTAGGATTTTTCTCTGCATTATTGGCCGGTTGGATAATGAAATTTATGCTCAAATCAAGTGAAAGAAGTTATTTTATTATGGAACTTCCGACCTATAAAAAACCACGATGGAAACAAGTCGGTTTTACGATTTTGGAGAAAGTAAAAACATTTGTTTTTGAAGCAGGAAAAGTAATTGTGGCTATCTCGATAGTTTTGTGGGTATTGGCCTCTTACGGTCCTGGAGATAAAATCGAAAGAGCAGAAAAGGCAGTTATTGCACAAAATCCAACGCTCGAACAAGGCCAACTTGATTCAAAAATAGCATCTGTTCGTCTTGAAAATTCATATGCAGGACATTTCGGGAAATTCATAGAGCCGGCCATCAGACCACTGGGTTATGATTGGAAAATTGGAATTGCACTCATTACATCGTTTGCAGCACGTGAGGTTTTTGTTGGAACAGTTTCGACAATTTATAGTATCGGAGCAGATGCTGAAAATGAAACAACCATTAAAGAACGTCTTAGAAATGAAGTAAATGCTGAAACTGGAAAGCCAACATTTTCGGTGGCAACTTCGTTTTCATTATTGATATTCTATGTTTTTGCCATGATGTGCATGAGTACGTTGGCTGTAGTTTATAGAGAAACCAAAGGCTGGAAATGGCCAATTATTCAGTTGGTTTATATGTCAGTTTTGGCGTATGTATCAGCTTTTGTGGTTTATCAGGTTTTGAGTTAAATTTTAGACAAGAGATATGAGACAAATGAAAAGAGATTTGAGATACGTTAATGTGAAGTTCTTTATTTATAAGGTATAGATTTGTATTGAGATTATTTATTCGACATTCAATGTCCATTGCGGCATTCATTCATTCACTCATTAGATTATGCTCGGCGTAACATCAGATAATAAATTGAAAAGATTAATTGTAGTAGGCGATAAGATTTTAGTAAAGCCTAAAAATCCATCGGACAAAACAAATTCAGGACTTTATTTGCCACCAACGGTTACCGAAAAAGAAGAAATTCAAAGCGGATATATCATAAAAGTTGGGCCTGGATATCCGTTGCCAGCTCAAACCGAAGATGAACCTTGGAAAGAAACTGAAGAAAAAGTGAAATATATGCCATTGCAAGCTCAAGAAGGAGATTTGGCAATTTATCTGCAACGCCACGCCATTGAAGTTCAATATGAAGGCGAAAAATATGTGATTCTTCCGCAAGCGGCAATTTTAATGCTGGAGAGGTTTGAAGATTTGTAGAAAAAAAAGAGCGATGATTGACCATCGCTCTTTTGTTATATAGTTATTTCAGTTTTACTCCTCCAAGAAATCTAAATCTTTATTGTGGGTTTCTTTGATAGTAAGTGTTGAATAAAAACCAATCGCAAAGCAGATTAAACCTACAATTGCACCAGCCATTATTATACCTTGTGTAGGCTTGAAAAACTTATATGATATTGTCATTAAAACAACCGAACCTCGTACCATATTTGGAATAGTTGTGGCGGCGGTTGCTCGTAGATTTGTGCCAAATTGCTCGGCAGCAACAGTTACAAACATTGCCCAATAACCAGTGCCAAAGCCTAAGCAGCAACAAAGTCCGTAAAACATATTGGCGGTTTTGATACTTCCCGAAAATAATAATACCAACACGCATATCAATGCAAATGACATCATAAAAGCAATTGCTTTTTTGCGAGAATGCAGAGCGTGACTAAAAAATCCACTCCCAAAATCGCCAATAGAAATGCCAAAATATGCCCACATGATGGACAGACCTGGGTCAATTTTCTCGGTGATACCGAGGGCTTCGCCAAATTCATTGCTCAAATAAACTAAAATTCCGATACAAAACCATAGTGGAATGCCGATGCCGATACATTTCATGTAAGTTGAAAAACGCTCCCAATTCGTGAAAAAAGCAAAGAAATTGCCTCTTTGTACATGTTTTTTTCCAACAACATCTTTGAAAATACCCGATTCGATAACTCCCACGCGAAGCAATAATAATGCGACTCCCAATCCACCACCGATAAAATAAGCAACTGTCCAATCGCCTGAAAGCCTTACGGTAAATGTTGCTACGACTGCTCCCAAAAGTCCAATTCCTGCCACGAGTGATGTGCCGATAGCACGTAAGTGTTTGGGCAAAACCTCTGAAACAAGTGTAATTCCTGCACCGAGTTCGCCCGCAAGGCCAATTCCTGCAATAAAACGTAGCCATTTGTAGGCTTCAATTTTATCCATAAACTCAATATGGGGAATCATTCCACAAGCGATATTTGCTAATGAATAAGTAATAATCGAACCGAAAAGTACTGAAAGACGCCCTTTTTTATCGCCTAAAATTCCCCATAAAATCCCACCTAAAAGTAAACCAATCATCTGAAAATTAATAATGGTCGTACCAATTGATGAAATTTCTTCTTTTGTCTTAAGTCCGAGACTTTCAAGGCTCTGAACCCGCACGATTCCAAAGAGTTGAAGGTCATAAATATCAACAAAATAGCCCAATGCTGCTACAATTACTGGCAAGCTAAAAAGATGCTGAAAAGTTGTTTTTTCTTGATTCATAGATAGTTTATAGGTTTAGGATTGTTTATGTAGTCCAAGGAAGATTTTCAACAGTCCACAGTTTTTGTTATGCGGACTGCTGAGACACTCTGAATTAAAATAATTATAATTGCTTGATTTTAATTTTACGCCATTTTACTTTGATTCCACCACCACTATGGATTTGCAGAGCAATACAGCCATCCTTTTCACCGATTTTTGCATCATCGAGCGTAATCATTTGCGTGCCGTTTAAGAATGTAGTCACAACATTGCCCACAACTTTTATGGTCATCTTATTCCATTCGCCCATTTTCAAGGCTTTGTCTTTTTCAGGTTCGGGTTTTATCAACCAACCACGTCCATAAGACTCATAAATTCCACCTGTTGAGCTTCCAGGAGGTGCAACTTCAGCTTGCCAGCCTGCAATTTTTGTGCCTTCGATTGATGAATGAAAAAACACGCCACTATTGCCATTAGCTTCTTGCTTAAATTCCAATGTGAGCTCAAAATTTTTGAATTTTTGTTCAGTTCCCAAATAGCCGTATTCTTTGTCGGGACCGCTTTCGCATACCAAAAGACCATCTTCAACGAACCATTTTTCGGTACCATAAATTTTCCAACCTGTTAGGTCTTTACCATTAAAGAGGGTTTGTTTTTTCTGAGCGAAAGTCGCCACTGAAAGTAATAATAAAATGAATAACGAGAGACTTAATTTAAGTTTCATGCCGTATTAGTGTTAAAGTTTGGTTATAGAAGAATATTTTTTTACAAAGAAAAGCGAAAATCTTTATCTTTGGATATGATTTGATTGAATATTGTGATTTTGCCAATTTTTAGAACGCATTGCAGTTGTTTTAATGTAAAAATTTCCCCAAATTTATAAG
>JAFEIL010000520.1 GCA_017495105.1 Emticicia sp.
ACACATGGCTCTCTTTGCCTACATTTAGTGGCTCACTTTCGCTACATTATACATTAAGTGGTTGCATGGTTTGATTTTGACAAAAAAGGCAATGAGAAACATATATAAATATCAACAACAATAATTTTAAAAAGTTAAGAAGATAATTTAATAGGTAATAGTGGTTAGGGTTGATTCAAAAAGCCATCTTTTTAAGGTGGCTTTTTTGTGTTTTAAAATGAGGCAAAATGAATGTTTAAACCATTTGTCTTTTTGAATTTCCAAAAGCCTTCTACTTGAATTTTTTGTAGGGTTGCACTAAAATTAATAATATGCAACAATTTTGATTCTATCTATTTAAAACGGTTTTTATTGAAAAGCAATGGATTAAATCAAACAAGCATTTACATAATTTATTTCTTTTTAAAAATCCGTGTAAAATTTTGTGTAAAAAAATATGTAAACAGGCGTGCTGTGGCGTGGTCTGATTAGGTAGATATTTACAAAAAAAGCCGTTAAATGCAAGTTTAACGACTTTTGATGCTTGTGAGAGATTGCCACAAAGTGGAATGTGACCCCATTTGGATTCGAACCAAAGACCTACAGATTAGAAATCTGTAGTGTTATCTTGCTCTTCCCTTATTTTATTTGATTTTTGTGCATAAAAATGACGAAAAACATGCTTTTTTGTCATTTATCTGCTGTTTATTTAGCATCTTTGTTATTGTCTGAGTACATTTGTATTGCATATTGTATTGCATATTTTAAGATGTATTGCATATTGTATTGCATATTGTATTGCATATTGTATTGCATAAAAATTTCACAAATGACATACGCAACGGTTAAGTTATTCTTAGATACACGACAAGTAAAAGTCGTAGGTAATGGTATAGTTAAGATATCAGTTACTTTTAAACGAATACAAAGGCTTTATTCTACTGGAGAAAAAACCAGTGAATTAATTTGGACAAAACTTAAAAGAAATGTTGATGAAAATGGTATTTCATCCAAGTTAAGAGACAGTAAATTCCTTGAAATTTATGAAAAGCTTTATGGTCAATCAAGTATTTTGCAAAAGGCAAAGTTAATCGCTGAAAAGTTGGGTGATAATTTTACATTTGAAGATTTCAAGTATCAGCTTGATATGGAAGGAGATGATGTTATCAAAGATAAAGAGCTTAATACTGCGAATGCCATTAAAGCTTTAATGGATAAAGGCTTTGTGATGAAAGAACAAGATAGGGTAGGCAATGCTTTAAATTATGAACTCTCTGCAAAATCGTTGGCAAGATTTGTAAACTCACTTACGAATGATGAAAGGTATAAATTGGGTCTAAATATTATCAAACGCCAAGCAGTACCTCATGTGAGTAATACTGTACTTTTATTTAACCAAATTACTGTTCAGTTTTTGGAAAAGTATGAGCAATGGATGTTGAGATGTGGTAAAATTTCTCAAAAGAAAGATGGAATTCCTACGCCCGCCAGTTCAACGACAGTCGGGTTGTATCTTCGACATCTAAGAGCGGTTTTCAATGATGCAATTGAAGATGGTATTGTTGACAGCAAACTTTATCCATTTAGAAAAAAAGGATATGTTATTCCTGAGGGGAAAAATATAAAAAAAGCATTAAAAAAGACTGTTGTTGAACAAATAATGAGTTTTGAGGCAAAGCCAAATTCTATGGAAGAACGTAGCCGAGACCTATGGGTTTTTAGTTATTTATGTAACGGAATGAATATGACGGACATTTGTAATCGACAATGGAAAGATTTTAATTTTGAAGAGAATACTTTTAAGTTTATTCGGATTAAGACCATTAAAACTAAAAAAGCTAATAATATTGAGATTTCGGGCGTGTTATTTCCGCAATCGCTTGAAATTATAAAAAAGTGGGGAAATCCCAGCAAGAATGCCAATGATTATATTTTCCCTTTTATAGATGATTCTATGTCTGCATTGAGGAAGAAGGAAGTTATTAGGCAAGTTATAAAAGTTACGAATGCAAATATGAGAAAAATTGCAAAAAAAATAGAAATTACAGGTAATGTACTTACATATTCCGCTCGACACTCGTTTGCTACAATATTGAAGAAAAGTAATGCTCCATTATCTTTTATACAAAATGCTTTGGGCCATCGAACTCTTGCAACAACTCAACTTTACACTGATTCTTTTGAGGATGAACAAGTGCATGGGTATTTACAAGCTTTGATTTGAGAAAATTGGTTGAGTTTCGAGTTGGGACGTAGTGAATGCTAGTGGTTCTTTTTCTATTTCTCGTAATTTTTGATGCACAATGTGAAAAAATTTGCGTGGGGAAAATACAATAAAGTCCGCTTCACGCTGGGTCGCCAGTCCGATGGTGCGTTGGCTAAAAAGGCTCTTTGAAAGTTTGCTTTTTCTGCAAGCTATCAATGTGCCTTTTTGTGCGGGTCGGCTCAATGATTTATGAATTAGGAGAGAAGTAACTTTTATTTGTGAGGGAAAGTGATTTTTGGATTTTCTCCTAAAATCGCTCCCACATAAGTAAATGTTACGTTTTAATTCTGATAAAAGGAATTTATTATAAAAGCTATAAACTAACGCTCCATTCAACAGAATTAAGTCTATTTTTTATCCTTTTAAGGGTTAAGAAAACTTGTTCGTCCTTTGGGAAAAGTGCAGTGTCATTTTATATTCTATATTTCAGCATTTGACAATGTTTTATTATTATGTTGAACCCCAAAAGTTGGACCGAATATTTTCTAAGTGTGTATAAGCTGTACTTCAAGTATATTTGTACTATTTTTAGATATTTATAATCGTGAATTAAATATAATGACTTTAAAATACCATACGCTCGACCCCGTTTTGTTTTGTAGTTTTCTTCATTATTTTAAAAAATACGCTTTTTCATTTTTGTACTATTTTAAGATTTTTAAATTATTAATTATAAATAGTATCCTAAATTTGGGGCACAATATAATCTTGTGTTCAAAAGGAATTGATAGTAATTAACAAAAAGTGTCGTAAAACAATGAAAGTTTAAAGGCGGAATTTTTTAATATGGTTACCTTAGGTCGAAGTTTTGCTAAAGTTTCAAGAGATATGGGTATAAACGATAACCTACTCTTTTAAGGGAATTCTTTAGAAAAAAGTCAAAGCAATAAAGGAAAACAATTAAGGATGCTTCTACTCAGCTAAAGTCCCTTTGTGAAAATTTAAAAGTTTGAAATGAATGATTAATAATTTAAGACAATAATTTTCAACAATTCTTTACCTGCCTCCTCAATATTTCCATTGTTTAAAACCACATGATTATAATCCATTTTCTGTATATTTAAATTTCTTATTATACGTTTTCCAATTTCTTCTTGCGTTTCTCGATTTCGATGGGATAACCTTAATTCGATTAGAGAAGAATCAGCATCAATTAGAATATCAATCAAAGATGGTATTTTAGATTTTGCCGTAGGGAGATATTCTCTTGAACCATTGATAACTACATTAAAACCGGCATCTAACCAATTTAGTACCTCAATCCCAATACCATAGAAATTTCCGTGACTTTCCCAGTCCAAGGCGAAAAGGCCAGATTCCTTTCTGATTATAAAGTCAGTTTTTGAAAGTTCGACATGATTTTCGCCTCCAGAAAAGGCATCGCGTGTGATATATCTGTGGGCGAATAGAACTTTTTCCTCTGTGGTTATCTTGTTTTTTACGAAATTTAAAAGTGTATCTTTCCCCACGCCCGACGCCCCAACCACGTAAAATAATGTTCCCATGTTTATAATGCTAAGGAGTTTATTAACAAATCATCTGAATTATTTTCAAATGATTCTTTTATTACAAAATGTGTTTTATCAATGGCCTTCATTATCGCTAATCTAAAATTATCCTTTTTATAAAAATGGAAAAGAATAAAAAGGGAAAGAAACAAATCACCAGTGCCACCATACATTTTAGGTATTTTGGATAATGAATAATTGAAATTTTCGACGCCACTTACCAATACTCCAATTCTGTTCGGATCCATTTCCATACTTTTTAAAACCAGTGTTGGCTTAGTGAAAAGTAATTTGAACTTATCTAAAATGTTTACAGAAGAAACCACATGAGGATCAATATTTTGAGTAAAATATTGAATCTCAGTAAAGTTTGGAAATACAAAATCAGCAATTTGGATAATCGAATGCCATTTTTTTAATATGTTTTCACTAACATATAACTTACCATTATCACCAGAAACTGGATCAACAATAATAGTTTTTATGATACTTTTGTATTTCTCTAAGTAATTCAGTATAATTTCGGCTTGATTCTCGTGGCCTAAATACCCAATATAAACTATCAATTTTAATTCCCTATATTCGGCCAATTCAAAGGAACTTTTCAATAATTCTTCAAAAGGATATTCTATTTTCTTTACCAAGTTCATATTGGTCAAACCATTCAAAAGCAAGGTTGGAACAGGCAAAATTCTATCTCCCAAAATGCTGATAAATGTTTTCAAACTGGCAGTGCCATGAACCGCAAAGCTACTAATTGCCAGCGTATATAAATTGTTTTTCATTTAGTATGTATTTGTAGTTTTGCCATTATTCCGAAATGGTCGCTCGGATATTGATTATTAATCGGATTTTTTTGATTTAGAACTGTTTGAGCTTCCATAATTTCGATGTCTGCATTTTTAAGGTATTTTTGAGCGGTAAATAAATAATCGATATTTAATTTTTGGCCTTTTTCAAAAGGTTCGACTAAACTGCTTCGCTCGAAAAAAGGATCAAAAGCAGAAAAAATATCAATAACATTAGCTTTTGAAATTAAGCTATTTATTTCTTCAGAGACTGGTAACGCATTAAAGTCGCCTCCCATGATAAATAAATCTGCTGTATTTTGAATTTGCTCAATTATAAATTCAATTTGATTCAGCCGGTGATTTTCTAATGTTTCGATGTGCGTTAAATGCACATTTACAATTTGAAGTTTCTGGCCATTAGGAAGTTTAATCGTAAGTTTTTGCAGCATTCGCTCATCATCACCTGGGACATTAGGGAGTAAGCAGAAATCATTTTTTTCTATTTCAAATTTGCTTAAAACCCCTAGTCCAGACTCTGAATCGACATATTTATTTAAAAAAAGTCGCTGTTTTTTCCTTGCTGGAATATAACTTTGATGCATTTCTAGTTGCTCTGCCAAATAACCAAGTGTTGAAATATCCTTTGAACCACAGCTAAAACATTCCTGACATAAAACAATATCAGGATTTAATTTCAGTAATTCCTCAGCTAAGTATTTAATTCTGGGAAAATATTCTCCTTCGCATTTCCAAGTATTTATTG
>JAFEIL010000560.1 GCA_017495105.1 Emticicia sp.
ATTTATTTGTTTATTATATTATTCAATAATATATATGTGTATTTTTTCATAGTTAGGTAACAGTTTGTAAGAGATTTAATATAAAAAAGTAAAAGATTTGAGTAATGCTTATCTCGAGGAGATATTTACCCAATCCTAAGTGTATAAATTCGAACTTAATATGTTCACCGCCGCCCCAAACCTTCTTTTGTTTTATTTTTTCTTGATTTTCTTTCTTTTCTTTCTTTTTTTCATTCGATTGAGAAGATTTTTACTTGAATAAAAAGTTTATTAACATATAAACACTAATAGATTATTATATCAAAATTGTTTTTTAATTGTAATATCAGATTTAAAAGATTTATAGATACTTTGTAGATAATTGTCCATGTTCATAACTAATTGACAGGTAGATAGTTATGTGACAATAAGGTAACAGATTGTAAGAAAAATGGGGTAAAAAAGTAACAGATTGTAAGAATAAGGTAACAGATTGTAAGAATAAGGTAACAGATTGTAAAATATACAGTAACAGATTGTAAGGAATAAGGTAACAGATTGTAAGAAAAATAAAGAAGCATAAACCTTACAATTTGTTACCTTATTGATAAAAAATATTATATTTGTGGATAACTCAGTTGTAAACGACTTAGAAAACATGAAAAAAAAGCAAGAACCAACTTTTGAATCCCCACAAGAAGTTGTACTTGTCGATAAAGGCCTTTCGAGTAAAGAAACAGATGTTGCAAGGGTTGTCAATCATATTGACCAGATAAGAAAGTATTTTGACTTGCATCAAGAGAAAATACATTTATTGTTTGTTGCTCAATTAAAATCGCTACAAGGAGAAAATTATGATTCGGCCAATTTGAATCCTGATAATCTTTACAAATTAAGTTTCCACTTGGGAGATAATCTACAAGTTGACAGAGAGCGAATTAGAAAAGCTTTAGACGATATTACGAAGGTTCGATATCAGATTGAAGGTGTAAATCGTTTTGGGTATATTGTGCCGTTTCCTTATGCCATGTTTGAAAACAATACCATCACCCTCAAAATTCAGGGTTTGGTATTAAAACAATATTTAGATATTTCGAAAGGATATACCAATATTTTGATTGGGGAGGCTTTGAAGTTAGAAAGTGAATATTCTATTAAACTTTTTACTAATCTTAATGCTTGGTTGAATTTAGGAGAAAAAGTATATGAAATTTCGTACCTAAGGCAGTTATTGGGTATGAATGAGCCTTTGTTTGATAATTATAAATTTGTGAATTTATATCTAAAAAGGTGTAAAAAAGAAATAGAAAAGAAAACAAGTTTGAGATTTGATTGGGAAATAAGCCAATATATAAGAGGAAAAAGGAAACCGATTGCAGAAAAAGTTAAATTTTCAATCACAACCGAAAATAGACTAAAGCGACAGTTAGAAATAAACTTTGAACAAGAAGCAAAGAAAACAATCAGAGATGAAAAGAAATTACATACTGACGATACGATAAGCTATTACCTCAATGCCGAGTCGGTCGAAGAAAAGTGGCGTTTGCTTAATAATGCAATCTCTAATTATGGATTTAAGCAAGATGAAAAAGACTATATTCTAACGAATGCTTTAAATCAAGAATTTATTTATAAATTCATGGAAGTCCATATTTATTTGCAATATGAAGGAATGCTTGCCTTAAAAGAACAACGCAAACCAACAATTGCCAATTTTACTGCTTATTTTCGTAAATCTATGAAAAACAGCGGATTTTGGTTGTAAACAAGCCGTTTTATTGATGACTTGGTTATAGGCTTAAACTTTCATTTTTTGAGTTTCAGTTTTTTTAGTTTGTTCAACCGAATGAATAGCTTCAGGATTCAAATTTTGGAGGGGTGTTTCTTTTTCGTTTGTAAATCTTCATTCAAATTTTTAGTTATCGGTTTTTTGACTAGAAAATATTGTTTGCCCTCACCAGCAATTTCTGCACGAATTTTCAATAAAATATCTAAGGCTTTTGTTAAATGACGACGGCTATTGGGTATAGCTATTTTGAATGATTCATTTTCTTGATTAGAAACCCTTTCAATCACCTTTACAACATCTTTATCCAGAAAAGCACCGACATTTTTAATAATTCTATCAACTAAAGACTTAATTTTTTCATTTGTTAATTCTTTATTTTTAGGAAACACAACCTTTAAATGAGATTCATTTTTTTTGAAAGCATTGGTTTCTTCTGTATTTTGGTTATTATTGACATTATCAATTCTGTATTTTATGTCATTTTCTGTTTTTAATAATGGGTGTTGTAAACCTCCAGCTAAGATTGTATTGAAGCCTAAACCAGGGTTTGTGTTGTCCATCGCTAAAATGACCTCTGAATTATGTTTTTGAAGTACTTTATTGATGAACTCAATCTGTTGAGAAGATGGAAATCCACCTGTTGAAATATACAGATTATATTCGCTAGGCATGGGTATAAGTTGAGCAAAAGATAAGGCATCAATCGGACTTTCAGTAATAATCATTCTTTGAGCTTTTGCTTTGGAAAAATCAATATCATTATCAACTAAAGCTCTTATAATTGTAGTTGGCTGTAGGTTAAATTTTTGAAGTAAGTTTTCTGATAAATATTGGGGGTTATATGAAAACTGAAATTTTGTTATGTTGTCTTTTTCTACTTTATGCAGTGCTCCCAAGGTGCCTGCTGCAATTATTATGGCTTGACCATTTAGTGTAGCATTGATATTTTTATCGGCTTTTAAAAGTTCATTCGACATCCAAACACCATCAAATTTTGATCCGGCAAGATATATTTTTCCTAAATGTTTATTGGAATTGGAGACAAATTGGACGATAAAACTTGTTAAGCCAAATTCATTTCGCATTGGAAATGCCGTGTTATAAAAAGTCATACCCTGCGTTTCTTTCGACTCATAAGGTATATTATTAATTTGACCTAAAAACTCAGGTGCATAAATTATATTTTCGGTTAAACCACACTCTTTTAAGTAACTCGGTCGAGTATAAGCTAAAATTTGATTTTCTTCTCTAATGGCTTTTTCACGAAGTTTAGTTTGTTGTTCCAAATCTAATGGAATTAGTTTTTCAAACTCAGAGTCTTGGTATTTTCCCTTGGCATAATCTGAATTAATATTTGCTAAATTAGGATTTATTAATACCTCATCAATCGCTGCAAAAACATCTGGCCAATAACGATCATACTCATTGAGTAGTAAATCGAGCAAAGTGCCTTTGTTTTCAGTATCATTTAAATCAAAGTAGCCTTTTAAAGCGTTATTCATAAAAACAACTATCTTGCTATCATTCGATTTTCTAGACCAAAGGTGTTGTGTTTTACCCCATTTTTTTATCTGTGGCTCATAGCCTATTTTTTCTAAAACAGCTTCTAAATCAACATTTTCTAAAATATAATTAAAGTCTTTTTTTGGAAAAACTTTCTTTGACGATTTCTTAACATTCAAGATTTTGCCATGCTCTCGCTCAAGGTTAATTAAAAACTTTTCTTTGTGCCTATTTAGCGATGCTTTGAGAGATTTATAAGTATCTTCAACGCTCAAAATTTTGGTATTTATTACACCAGCTTTACGTAATTCAGCATCAGATAATGCCTTATCAAAATCATCCTTTTGGAAATCAGGAATTGATAAAAAAACTTTAACCAAGCGGTTTTTCGTGAAACCAATACTTATGAATGGGCGATTAGGGTCATCGAAATTTTGAAAATCAGCAACATTTTTTTTGAATGCTACTCGATTGCTATTATCCAAACCAAGACTTATGGCCTTTTTTATAGCTTCAAAGTTTTCGGGTGTTGATTTTACCCAAACCGAGATATCAGAATAGGGCAGGGTAGGGGAATAGGAATTGGCGGCATAACTATCGAAGCCAATGTATTTAACCTTCATTTTATTGAAAGCACCTAAAATATGTTGTTGCTCGGTAGTCGAAAAGTCAGATACTATTTTTGTGCCCATTTTAAATTTTTTATGGATTTAGCCAATTACTTCGGGGTCGTTCAAATCAATATTAAAAGTTTCATTTACCGCATCTTTATCTCCATAGAAAAACTCTGTAAGTTCTTCTATGATTAGATTTCGCTCTTCGATGGGTCTGGTAAACCATTTACTCGGTTCTGTTAACATCTCGGTTGGAACAACGGTATCTCCCTCAAAAGATAGGTCGAGTTGTAGAATCTCATCTTTCATTAGATTAATGATATGTTTTTAAATTGAACCCCATTTTTAGAAATAAATATAAACAAATAATATTATTGCCAAAAATATTAATAAAGATTTATACTTTTTTGGAATGTAATTTAAGTTTATCAATATTTATATTGGATAAATTAAAGGCTGTTTGTTGTGAATATTAATAAACTTTGTCTATCAAGATGCTTATTTGCCAAAAAACGTTGATTTTTTGGAGGATATAAACAAATTTATTGAATGATGAAATAGGGGAGAAGAGCTATTCGCTAAAATCAGGTATAAAAATATCTTCTTGTTTGGTTTCTTGATTTGAAGCAATTAATTCTGCTTTTGCTTTTAAAACTTTAAAAACTTCGGGTGTAAAGATTTCACTAACAGGTACATTGTGTTGGAAACAAACATCTAAAATTTGAACTAATGTTGCTAAGGTACCTCCTCCATTGGCAAGATGGCGGTAGATTAAATACTTTACTCCAAGAAATTCAGCACGTTTTTTTTCAAAATGTGCAATTTGCCTTGGGCTGATTGGATTACATTTTTCAGCATTTTCGACAATTTTTGTGTCAATTTCTTTATGTATTAGAGATACAAATGCTTTGTAAAATAACTCTTCTTTTTCTGAAACATCTTTTTTCTTTCTAGGCATCTATTTCTAAGTTTAGGAGTTTTTAAACATAATTTTATGTGGAAATGTTTCTTTGATTTGAATCATTTATTCTTAGGTAAGCAAATCAATATCTACAATGTTTTTAACGTAATTTTTTCAAATTACACATTTTTTATTGCCCTTTTGGTGTGATTTTTAGCAAAGTCTTCACTTACAAATGTAGTGAAATCTTTGATAATTGGCAATTCTTATAAAGTGTTGAAGGCTATCAATTGTGTTCAAACGAAAAAGACATGTATCAACAGATTTGGACGAAAAACTTCGTTTTTAGTTTAAAATTTTACGAAAAAACAATGACGAATTTTGTAAGTTTGTATAATTTCATCAAAAATTCTAGATTAAATAAACTTCACGTAAAAAATGAAGAGATTTTTTACTTTTTTAATTAAGGATGACAAACTGATAGCTTGAAAATTTTAGAAAGCCTTTTGTAC
>JAFEIL010000043.1 GCA_017495105.1 Emticicia sp.
CAATAGAGTAGGCAGGTTATAAATCTGTCCTACATAAAAAAACCTTTTTATTTAAAAAGTCTTCAAAAAATCCAATTTTTAAGCTATTTTTGCACCTCAATCTTAATGAATAGTTATCAAAATATTAGTGATTATTCAAAATCCTATCTGACTATTAACCAATTTCCAAGTAATCAGTTTCCCATTAACCAATCACAAATTTACCAGTAACAAATAACCAGCAAAATGACTTCGCACGAAATACGTAAGGCTTTTTTAGATTTCTTCAAAAGTAAAGGACATTTAATAGTTCCATCTGCACCGCTTGTGGCCAAAAACGACCCAACTTTGATGTTTAATAACTCAGGTATGGCTCAATTTAAAGACTTTTTCTTGGGAAATGGTACACCACCCTCAAAACGAATTGCAGATACACAAAAATGTCTTCGTGTAAGTGGTAAGCATAACGACTTGGAAGATGTTGGTTTTGATACATATCACCATACCATGTTTGAAATGCTCGGAAACTGGTCTTTTGGTGATTATTTCAAGAAAGAAGCTTTAGAATGGTCGTGGGAGTTATTAACCGAAGTCTACAAATTGCCAAAAGACCGAATCTATGTGTCGGTTTTTGAAGGTAGCACAGAAGACGGTGTTCCATTCGACCAAGAAGCATTTGATATTTGGAAAGGACTTATAGGCGATGAAAATCGTATTATTCTCGGTAATAAAAAAGATAATTTCTGGGAAATGGGCGATACTGGTCCATGCGGACCTTGCTCGGAAATTCATATAGATTTGCGTGACCAAGCCGAAATTGAGTTGATAGGTGGAAAAGAATTAGTAAATAATGACCATCCACAAGTAGTTGAGATTTGGAACAACGTATTTATGCAGTTTGAGCGAAAAGCTGACAAATCTTTGATTTCACTTCCTGCTAAACACGTGGATACAGGTATGGGGTTTGAACGTCTTTGTATGGCGATTCAAGGCAAAAAATCAAATTATGACACCGACGTATTCCAAAATACTATTCAAGTAATCGAACAAATGTCGGGTTTAAAATATGGTGAAAACGGTACACTTTCATCAGATAGCTACGTTGATGTGGCAATGCGTGTAATTGCTGATCACCTACGTGCTGTTGCGTTTACAATTGCCGATGGGCAGTTGCCATCCAATGCGAAAGCAGGCTATGTTGTACGTCGTATTTTGCGTCGTGCTGTGCGTTATGGCTATTCATATTTAGGATTCAATGAGCCTTTTATGAGTAAACTTGTGCCTGTTTTGGCCGACCAATTTGCTGATGTATTTCCTGAATTAAAGGCTCAACAAGATTTCGTGAGTCGTGTAGTTGAAGAAGAGGAAAAATCTTTCTTGCGTACCTTAGAAACAGGTATTAAACGATTTGAAGCACTCAATCCAGAAAGTGGAATTATCAGCGGAGATGTTGTTTTTGAATTATCTGACACTTTTGGTTTTCCAGTTGATTTAACTGCTCTATTGGCAAAAGAGAAAGGCTTAAAAATCGATGAAGAAGGTTTTGAAAAAGCATTATTAGAGCAAAAAACAAGGTCAAGAAAAGATTCTGCCAAAGAAGCAACCGACTGGGTTGAATTGAGTGAAGTTGCTGATTTAGATAGTGTGGCATTCCGATTTGTTGGTTATGATGAAGTTTCGGTAGAAGCACAAATCATCAAATACCGTAAAGTAAAAACCAAAACTGGAGAAGAATACCATATTGTGCTTGACTGTACGCCGTTTTATGCCGAAATGGGTGGACAAGTAGGCGATACAGGTCATATTATGATTGGCAACAATTTGGTGAATATCAAAGATACAAAAAAAGAAAACGACCTTTTCATTCATATTTCTGCTGATAAAAATATCGATGAAATCTTACAGAATGCCGGAACAGTTGTGGCACAGATCAATGAAGAACGCCGTGAAAAAATCAGAACTAATCATACTGTTACACACTTAATGCTGGCGGCCATGCGTAAGGTTTTAGGTACGCATATCGTACAGAAAGGCTCATATCAAGATGATAATATTACACGATTTGACTTTTCGCACTTTGCCAAAGTTACTGATGAAGAATTAGGACAAATTGAAGACATTGTCAACGAGAAAATTCGTGAAAATATTCAGCTCGAAACCAAAGTAAATATTCCAATTGCCGAAGCGATTGCTTTGGGTGCAACTGCAACTTTCGGTGAAAAATACGGGGATTTCGTAAGAGTTGTGATTTTCGACCCTAAATTCTCAGTGGAGCTTTGTGGTGGTACACACGCTGCTTCGACAGGTAAAATTGGATTATTCAAATTCATTTCTGAAGGTTCGGTTGCAGCTGGCGTTCGTCGTGTTGAGGCTTTGACAGGCGGAAAAGCTATTTCAGTTATTAATGAACAATTATCAATTAATACACAACTAAAAGAAGTTCTTAGAAACAATGATTTGATGAAAGCCGTTGAAAATCTATTGGCAGAAAAAGCAACTTTGCAGAAAAAAGTGGATATTTTGGAAAACGAAAAACTCCAGGAATTAAAAAACGAATTGACAAAAACCGTCGTAAATATCAATGGTGTAAACGTAATTACCGCAAAAGTAAGCGTTCCGTCGGCTGAGGCTTTAAAGCAATTATGTTTTGATTTGAAAAATAAGATGGAGCGTTTCTATGGTGTAATTGGTGCAGAATTTGGTGGGAAACCACAAATTGCAGTCATAATTGATGAAGAAGTGATGAAGGAGAAAAATCTTCATGCAGGAAATATAGTAAAAGAACTAGCCAAAGAAATGAAAGGTGGAGGTGGTGGTCAACCTTACTTCGCAACGGCAGGGGGAAACGATGCAAGCGGTCTTGAACGGGCGATTGAAAAAGGAAAAAGCTTCGTATGATTATTGGGGCGAATTTTGCGGTCGTCGCAAGATTCGCCCTTTTTCATTTCCAATTACATTCAATTATCATATAGCTTTTTTTATAGCGTAAAAATAAAAGTTCATTTACTACATTCAAATTATAAAACCTTGCCGAATAATGAAAATATAATAATTAATCACTTGGCAAATCCCATCTTCTAATTACTATATTTTTGTATTCGTTGGTCTTACCATTTGTTTACATATTTTTGTGTAAACTTACTTTAGGACAATACATATTGAAAAGCGACAATTCGTAAAAATCCCAAACTCATATTTTCATCTCACAATAGCAGTCAAAAAATGTCTGCTATTTTGGTTGGTATAAAATATTCTTCTCGGTATGTCGTTTCTTTTAAGCATCCGACACTAAAAATAAACAGTAATAGCCCCTATCTAATTTTATATGAAATTCAAGGCCGTAATATTCGACTTCGGAAACGTCATTATTAATATTGAGTTTCAGAGAATTTATCAGACATTTGCCAAATTTACATCAAAACCTATTGCTTACATCGAAAAAAGAATCACTGAAGACCAAATCTTTAGACGATATGAAAGTGGACAGTTTACCGATGAAGAATTTAGAGAAGTAATTCGCCAAACG
This sequence comes from Emticicia sp., assembly GCA_017495105.1. Classification (GTDB taxonomy): domain Bacteria; phylum Bacteroidota; class Bacteroidia; order Cytophagales; family Spirosomataceae; genus Emticicia. Next base: position 3,506 of record JAFEIL010000043.1, read on the forward strand.
CTCGGCTTCCCACTCTCCGACCATGAGGTTGACACAGCATGGAATGCAATTTTGCTTGATATTCCTGCTGACAGGATTGATTTAATACATAAAATTCGTCAAAAATACCCTGTTTTTTTACTGAGCAATACTAATAATATACATATTAAAGCATCGAATAATTATCTAAAAAAAACTCATGGAATCAATAGTTTAGACATTTTATTTGATAAACTCTTTCTTTCCTACGAAATGGGAATGTGGAAACCTGATACCGAAATTTATTACGAAGTATTACGTTCAATTAATTTAGAACCTAACGAAGTCGTTTTTTTTGACGATAACCTGCAAAATATTGAATCAGCCAAGGCAATTGGAATGCAAACAATTTTAGTTGAGTCAACTACTTCTGTGGTAGAATATTGTAAAAACATATTTTAAGTTGTTACTTTGTGGCATACAACAACCCGTTCCGATGAATCAGCAACGTACTCACCTATTACAAATATTTTTATTTATCATTACTTTTATCTCTGCAACGTTGTCAGGTGCCGAATGGATTTATGGAAGAGCATTCTTTTTTGGAGAGAACACACTTGGTTGGCCCGAGTTTTTTGAAGGCCTCAAATATTCTGTACCTTTTTTAGGCGTTCTTACAATTCATGAGTTTGGTCATTACTTTACAGCAAAAAAACATAAAACCGACGTAACCTTACCCTATTATATCCCCTTGTGGTTAGGTAGTTTAAGTTCTACTTTTGGAACCCTCGGTGCATTTATTCGTATCAAGGAACGTCTCAACTCTCGAATAAAATATTTTGACATTGGTATTGCAGGGCCATTGGCAGGTTTTGTAGCGGCATTTTTTGTACTTTGGTATGGCTTCACGCACCTACCACCACTCGATTATATTTTTGAACTTTTCCCAGTTTTCAAGCAATATGGAAACGAATATGGCAAATTTCTCGAAACAAGTCCAGACTATATGTCAATCAAACTAGGTGACAGCTTGCTTTTCAATTTCTTTGAGCAACATGTTTCTACTGGAGAACTTCCGCATCCTTATCTTTACACTAATTACCCCATTATTTTTGCAGGATATTTATCATTGTTTTTCACAGCACTTAATCTCTTTCCAATCGGTCAACTTGATGGTGGACATATTCTTTACGGCCTCATCGGCGACCGTGCTTTTAATATAGTTTCACCAATACTGTTTTCTTGTTTTATTTTTTATGCAGGCTTGGGTTATTTTAATGCCTACGAATTTACTACTCAAGACACCCAAATGTTCTTTATTTTAATAGGTAAATTTGCAGCATTCATCTTATTTAATTATTTTTGTTTTTCAAGAATTACCGACAATCCAATGACAAACTGGCTCATTGCCTTGTCAATTGTTTCGTTACAATTATTTATTTCATATTTTTTTCCAACTATTGAAGGCTATTCTGGTTTTCTAGCTTTTGGCTTTATGCTTGGTCGTTTCTTAGGAGTCTACCACCCAACAACCTCCGATATAACACCTCTCACACTCGAACGAAAAATACTCGGTTGGTTAGCTCTCATTATATTTGTAATTTGCTTTAGTCCAAAACCCTTTACTATCATTCAAAATTTACCCTAATTAATAATGAATTATTCGAGTAACGAATAACCTATAAATCGAGTGAGTATTTATTCGAGAAACTAATGACCGATAAATTACGATAATAAATGTTGAATATATTTAAAAATTCGTAAATCTTAATTCGTAAATCAGGGTTTGTTCATAAAAAAAGATGGGGATTCAAAAAACTGATATATTTGTTTTA
>JAFEIL010000430.1 GCA_017495105.1 Emticicia sp.
GGAATAAGAATGTTATGGTTTTTTTCATATGATATATTTTTAATGAGCTGTAATCGTTTGACTGTTAGTCGATTAAGTTTACATATTTTCAAAATCGAAGACGATGCTTAAATATTCCCAAGTCATCTTGATTGTGCCATTATTCTTATTTTTTGCAATTATTTCATAAGTAAGTGCTTCTGTTAGCTCTTTATTTTTCTTTGGTTTTACCGTAATTCGGATAACATCATTTTCGGCTTTATAATCGTCAGCTAGGTGCATATCCCAAGTTTTGCTTAAAATTAATGTCCATTTATCTTTATTTGGAATTGTAAAGAAACCATACTTGCCTTTTGGTAGGTGTTTGCCTTCAATCATGACATCTTTTGAGAAATCTATCCATGTAGCTTTGTGAGCTCCTGTTGACCAAACTTGGTCATAAGCAACTAAACCATTCCAAATATTGCGACCACGAACACTGGGTGAACCGTATTCAATATGAACGTGATTATCACCTATCATTTCCATTTTTACCATTTTTGGACTTTTAGGCTTTGCTGCTATTTTGTTGGTGTCAACTTTTGGTTGATGATTTTCATGTTGAGCGAAAGAAACAACTGCTGAAAGTAGACAAAAAGTGATTATTGATATTTTTTTCATCTTAATTTAATTTTTATTTGAACTTGTCTTTTGACTTATAATAAACAAGGTAAACCCACTGATGATTGTAAATAACCCAAATATAGAAAAAGCTCTGAGTAGCCAATTCGAAATATTGTCACGGCTCTGATAGTCCATTGTGTGAAGCATCCATAAGAAATCGAATATTCTCCATTTGCTATTTCTAAATTTTTGCACCGTTCCGAGTTCACTTGCCACATAGACAGTAGTATTTGTTGGATGTGAAAAGGTAATAGCAAAAGCGGGTAATGGTTGCTCTCTGTATTCATGATGTCCATCTGTTTTGGTTAAATACTCGACAGACTTTACTGGCGTCTCATTTATGAAATTTTTCTTGGCAATTTCGATTGCCTCTTCCTTGCTTAAAGCATTTCGTAACTCGCCAGTTTTTGCATTGGCCAATTGTATTTTTTTGCCCCTATCATGCTCTTTTGAGTAGGTAATTTGATAAAATGGACGATTTAGAATTTGTATCAGTCGAATATCCAAAAGGAAATTTACCGAATCCTTCAACTTGATTTGGTCGATTATTTCTTTAGGATTTACAAGACCTATATCTGCACTAATCGGGTGAATATGAGCTTTTTGATGGTCGCCATGTACTTCATCCATATTTGACCAACTAAAGTACAGTCCTCCGATTGTCCATAAAAAAAATTGGATACCTAAGATTACACCCATCCAACGGTGTGTTTTTCTGATTTTTCGCTGAAATATTCCTTTTTTCATGTTTTTTTAGATAATAATCATCAAAATCGCCATCCCTACCATTAATAAATCCTCAATAATTGTAACCGTACTCATGGGTAAATTAAAAACTGTTCCCAAGCAAGCACATCTAATTTTTTTCTTATCGACAACACTTTGTATTACTCCAATCGAACTGAACCCCATAATTATAGCTGTAGCCCAATTCGTAAATGCAGGTTGAAATGCTGTCAGATAAGCTAAACCTAAGCCTAATTCAATGAATGGATAAACGAATCCATAAGCAGGAACTTTCATTGCTAATAAATCATACATGGCATAACTTTCGGCAAAAGCTTTTAGATTTAGAAACTTAAAAAATGAAAATACAATAAAAAAGCCCGCCATGAAATTATTCATAAAGTGCATCCAACTAAAATGTTCTGTTTCAAAAATATTGCTATGAAAAGCTTTAATTATTGAAACACCCGTAATGAACGAAAATATTAATAGAAGTGGGCGATAAGTCTCAAACCAAGTTTTAGGAACTTCTTTTTCTATAAGCGTTGTTGTTGCTATTTTTTCATTCACCCCATATTTTGGATATGGCTTAACAAGTTCTTGAAATTTTTTTAGAGGAATATTTTTTTCCATTACAACAGTTGCCGTATTGGTTGTTTTATCAACAATTACGGATTTGACACCTTCAACTCCTGAAAATAAATGCTGAATCTTATATTCACAGGCTTCGCAAGTCATTCCTGTTACTTCAAATGTATGTGTCATAATAATTGTTTGTTAATGAAGTTTAACGATTTTAAGCTATCTTACTTAATAATTACACAGACTGCCAAGTCTTGAATTGCCTATTTTTATACGCAAAAAAGTGTAAGATTAAATATCTTATTAGAAATTCAAACAAAGAAAATTACAAGATTTACTATAAAAACGTGTTAAAAAAATAGAGATAATTATCTCAAATCAAGAATGATTGGATGAAAATCAAGATGGTTCGACCATCAGAAGGGGGAGAAGATGAATTGTTTTTGGAAGAAATATTATCTAAAATTTCTTCTACGATTGTTTTTAAAAATGAATATACTAAAGTTTTTGTCCAATCTAAGCCAATTTGAACAAATTTAGCTACACTTTGAGAGGCTGATGAAGAATAATCAATATTTTCGTATTTTTCTTTCTCAGTACAGCACTTAGATTTTTTTACGGTAGTTTTCTGCGGAGAAGAATCTTTTTGAGAAGTTTTATTGCAACAATTGCCTCTGCTTTTGTGTAAAGAAGTTTGTTTACCTTTTACTATGCAAGAATGTTCGACCAAACCAAAGCCAGTACTACTTAGTAGCACAACTGCTGCCATCATCACATTGAATATGCGGAATATAGCCTTTTTCATTGATTTGATTGAAATAATATACAACGTTAAAAACTAATAAACCAAATTTGCAAGAAAAAGTTCATGATTTTACGCTAAAAGACTTCCATTAGCTACTTTTTGTTGTGGTTCGGATAAAACTACTTCGCCATTTTCTAAAATAAAACCAGTAGTAAGTACTTCCGACATAAAATCGGCGATTTGTCGTGGTGGAAAATTCGTCACACAAATTACTTGTTTACCGAGTAATTCTTGCTTTGTATAAAGTTTTGTTATCTGTGCAGAAGAGCGTTTGATTCCGATTTCGATACCGAAATCAATCATTAGTTTGAAAGCTGGTATACGTGCTTTCGGAAAATCATTTACTTCGATAATAGTTCCAGCACGGAGTTCTACTTTTTCAAAATCTTTCCACGTGATAGTTTCGCTCATTTTTATTGATGTTAGATGTTCGAGTTTTGATGCTTGGAGAAACCAAAAATCGAACATCAAAACCCGAACTTAAATGGTTTATTTCAAACTTCCCACCATATCTTCTGGTTTTACCCAAGCATCAAATTCTTCGGCTGTTACATAACCCAAGTTGATGGCTGTTTCCTTCAAAGTTGAACCATTTTTATGGGCAGTTTGAGCAATTTCCGCCGATTTATAATATCCAATTTTTGTGTTTAAAGCAGTTACCAGCATCAAAGAGTTATTTACATGTTTTTTGATGTTTTCTTCAATCGGAGCTAAACCAACCGCACATTTATCATTAAATGAAACACAACCTTCGCCAATCAAACGTGCTGAATGCAAAAAGTTAAAAATCATTACTGGTTTAAATACATTTAGTTCAAAGTGTCCCATTGCACCACCAAAATTGATAGCAACATCATTTCCCATTACTTGTGCTGCAATCATAGTGAGGGCTTCGCACTGAGTTGGATTCACCTTTCCAGGCATGATTGATGAACCTGGTTCGTTGTCCGGAATAAATAATTCGCCGATACCAGCACGTGGGCCAGATGAAAGCATACGAACATCGTTAGCGATTTTCATCAAACTTGCTGCTACTGTTTTCAATGCCCCGTGTGCTTCTACAATAGCGTCATGAGCTGCCAAAGCCTCAAATTTATTTTCGGCTGTGATAAATGGAAGACCAGTTAAGTCAGCAATTTGTTTTGCTACATTTTCTGAATAACCTTCTGGTGTATTGATTCCCGTACCAACGGCAGTTCCACCAAGGGCTAATTCAGAGAGGTGTTCTAAGGTATTTTTGATGGCTTTCAAACCATGATTTAACTGAGAAACATATCCTGAAAACTCCTGTCCAACGGTCAAAGGTGTTGCATCCATGAAGTGAGTACGGCCGATTTTTACCACGTGCATGAATTCGGCCGATTTTGCCGCCAAAGTATCACGCAGTTTTTCAACACCCGGAATTGTAACTTCCATCAACATTTTATACGCAGCAATGTGCATGGCTGTTGGGAAAGTGTCATTCGAAGATTGGGATTTATTTACATCATCATTTGGATGCAAATACTTTTGTTTGTCAGATAAATCTCCACCTTGCAATACGTGACCTCGATAAGCAATTACCTCATTGCAGTTCATATTAGATTGTGTACCCGAGCCAGTTTGCCAAACAACCAAAGGAAATTGGTCATCCAATTTTCCTGCCAAAATCTCATTACATACAGTTCCAATCAAATCAGCTTTTTCCTTTGGTAAAACGCCTAATTCGTTATTGGCCAAAGCAGCTCCATGTTTTAAATAAGCAAAGGCCTTAATAATTTCTTTTGGCATTTTGTTTATATCTTGAGCTATTTTAAAGTTTTCGATTGAGCGTTGAGTTTGAGCTCCCCAATATACATCAGCAGGTACCTGTACCTCACCCATCGTATCTTTTTCTATTCTGTATTGCATGATTTACTGTTAATTATGAATAAGAGTGTTTTGAAAATTAATCAATTTGCAAAATTAACTAGGAATTGAATATAGTTTTGAAAAACTGTATTTTTTTTAAATTTTAAACAAAAAAAAGCACGGTTTAAGCCGTGCTTTGAATAGTATCTTTATTTTTAGTTTAGTCGGTAAGGAACAATCAGGTTAAATTCTGGAATTTCGACGTAAAACTGTTTACCATCAATCATTCGTTCCATGAGGTAGCTGCCCATCATTTTGCCAATTGTAGTTTTTAAATTGCAACCTGAAACATATTCATGAATTTCGCCTGGTTCTAAAACTGGCTGTACACCAATAATGCCTTCACCTTCTACTTCTCTTACGGTACCATTAGTATCAAAAATGAACCATTGACGACGCAACAATTGAATGGTGTTTTCACTGTTATTTTCGATACAAATTCGATATGTAAAAACAAAATGTTCTTGAAGCGGGTTTGAATACGAAGGCTGATATTCCGTTTTTACTGTTACCTTAACACCAGCAGTTACGGCGGTTGTTGTCATAGTATTTTTGTTTATGGTTTTTTAATGTTTCTTTTTTACATCTGAAGCGTCCGACGAAGGGGTTTGTGGTGGATTTTGTGGGGTGGGGTGTCTT
>JAFEIL010000403.1 GCA_017495105.1 Emticicia sp.
ACAAAATATTATTTCTTTTATCGGACAAGGTAATTATACCCAAATAAACCCTTTGAATGGAAGTGTTTCTATTTATGCCAAAACGCTTAAAAAATTTGAATTAGAACTCTCAGAGCAAAAGCAATTTGTAAGGGTAAATAAATCGGTCATTGTGAATTTGTTATTCGTCAATAAAATAAATAAAGATGTTATCGAATTATGCAACGGAACGCTTGTGAAGATTTCCAGAAGAAGAAAAAAAATGTTTGAACTTTTATATTATAATCAAATGCCATGAAACTTTACTTTATTGTAGTCTTTTATTTTTTATGTAATTTAAGTGTATTTGGTCAAATTTCAACACTAAATAGTACTGATGGTTCAATTCTAATTACTCCGAGAGGTTTAAAAGGTAAAAGCAATAATGGTGTCTCTTTAGGTGAAAATGCGTTGTTTTCTAATACAACAGGGATTGGCAATACAGCAATTGGTAATTTTAGTTTGAGTTTAAATACAACAGGAAATTATAATACAGCTAATGGCTCTTCTGCACTTAATTCCAATACAATAGGATATGCCAATACTGCCTATGGTTATGATGCTCTCAAATCAAATACAACAGGTAGTACCAATACAGCCAACGGTGTCGAGGCTCTAAAGGCAAATACAACTGGTTATAATAATACAGCAAATGGTTGTTTTGTTCTTAATACAAATACAACAGGGTATAATAATACAGCCACTGGTTTTTTGTCATTGCAATCAAATACAACAGGGAGTGTCAATACAGCCAATGGCGTTGAAGCTCTTAAATCAAACACAACAGGTTCTGATAATACTGCAATTGGTGCATATACCTTAAACAATAATACAACGGGTGGTGGCAATACTGCCAATGGTATTCGTAGCCTCCAAAGCAATATCTCAGGTTATAGTAATACCGCGAGTGGAGTTGATGCCCTTCGTCAAAATACAACAGGATATAATAATACAGCCATTGGTACTTTTGCACTAAGGTCAAATACAATAGGAGATAATAATGTTGCTGTTGGATTTAATTCATTAAGTTTAAATGATGAAGGTTCTTATAATGTTGCCATTGGAGCGTATGCTTTATCAAAAAACAAAGTGAGTGTTTCTGGCAGCTTAGGTGGACAAGGTTTTAATAATTTGGCAGTAGGTTCTTGGGCTCTCGAGAATGCAACCTCAGTAAGTAATGTAGCAGTAGGAACACAGGTTATGCAGAATTTAACTACTGGTACACAGAATACTGGTCTTGGAGAGCATGTTATGAGGGCTTTGGGTACAGGGAAATTTAATGTTGGAATTGGATATTCTGCTATGATTGATATTGCACCAGATGTTTCAAATGTGGTTATGATTGGAATTTATGCAGGCGGGTTAATAGCTGGAAGTAGTAATGTTGGTGTAGGTAATTATTCTTTACATCGAACAATTGGAATGTTTAATACAGCAGTAGGAAACGCCACTTTAGAAACTAATACAACTGGAACCCGAAATACAGCAATGGGTCAATCTGTTTTAAAAAACAATTTAGTTGGTGAAAATAATGTCGGGATGGGATATATATCTCTCTTTGAAAATACAACGGGTTATAATAATACAGCTATTGGAACTTATTCAATGGGGAATAATTATTCAGGTAGTAATAATTCTGCTTTTGGAAAACACGCTTTACAGAGCAACTTAATTGGTTCTGATAATACAGCTATTGGAAACGAAGCATTGTATTTCTCTACGACAGCAAATTCAAATACTGCGATAGGTGCATATTCACTTAAAAACAATACAACTGGTTTCCAAAATACAGCAATAGGATATTCTGCCAATGTGTCTTCTAATGATTTATCAAATACAACAGCTATTGGTGCTAATGCAATTGTAAATTCAAGTAATAAAATAAGATTAGGTAATTCAAGCGTAACAGTCATTGAAGGTCAAGTTGCATGGAGTAATCCTTCTGATAGAAGATTAAAAGAGAATATCATTTATACTAATCGCTTGGGGTTGGATTTTATAAAGAAACTTCAAACTGTTAGCTACAATTATATCTCTGATAATACCAAAACAAGATATGATGGGTTTATTGCTCAAGATATTGAAAAGATTATGAATGATTTAGGGGTTCCTTTCAGTGCATTAAAGAAAAGTGATGATGGAACATTATCCTTGGCTTATTCTGATTTTGTAATACCAATAGTAAATGGCATGATAGATCAAAACAAAATAATTGAAAGGTTAGAAAACCAATTATTAAATCAAAAAGAAGAATTAATAGCTTTAAGAAAAATCTTAGAAAAATTACAGGAAAAGTAACTCAACTAAACTAACATCTAAATGAGGAAATTACTAATCTGCTAGTACGGTGATTGAAATCAGTTCATTTACGTTGCAGTTCTCAAACGGTAAGTAGTTCAGCTAATCATTCTGGTCTAACCCTCTAATGAAAAAACATAAACCTTATGAACAAAATATTATTTCTTTTATCGGACAAGGTAATTATACCCAAATAAACCCTTTGCATGGAAGTGTTTCTATTTATGCCAAAACACTTAAAAAATTTGAATTAGAACTCTCATAGCAAAAGCAATTTGTAAGTGTAAATAAATCGGTCATTGTGAATTTGTTATTCGTCAATAAAATAAACAAAGATGTTACCGAATTATGCAACGGAACGATTGTGAAGATTTCCAGAAGAAGAAAAAAAAATTTATTTGAAATTGTAAATAACAATAAAATGCCATGAAACTTTACTTTATTTTAGTCTTTTATTTTTTATGTAATCTAAGTGTATTTGGTCAAATTTCAGCATTAAATAGTACTGATGGATATATTCTAATTACCCCAAGAGGTTTAAAAGGAAAAACCAATAATGGTGTCTCTTTAGGTGAAAATGCCTTGTTTTCTAATACAACAGGGACAAATAACACGGCAATAGGTTCTTTCAGCCTAAGTGTAAATACAACTGGAAACAATAATACTGCAAATGGTTATTATGCACTTCGTTCTAACTCAACTGGAAATGGAAATACTGCAAATGGCTCTTTGGCACTTTCTGCAAATATATCAGGTCATAACAACACTGCTAATGGTCTAAATGCACTTTTATCAAATATATCAGGAACGAATAATACCGCAAATGGCGTTGACGCTCTTTTATCAAATACGACAGCACATAATAATACTGCAAATGGCTTTTTTGCACTTCGTTCGAATACAACTGGAAATTACAATACCGCAAATGGTTCTTACTCTCTCCATTTAAATACAACAGGATATAATAATACTGCCAGTGGATATAACGCACTCAAAGCAAATACAACAGGGTATAATAATACTGCTAATGGAACAGCAGCTCTTTATTCAAATACAGTTGGGTATAATAATACCGCAAATGGTTTTTTTTCACTCGGATCAAATATAACAGGAACTAACAATACCGCTATTGGCTATAACTCTCTTTTTTCAAATACAACAGGGTATAATAACACAGCTAATGGTTTAAATGCAATTTTATCAAATACAACAGGAATTAATAATACAGCATCTGGTGTTGATGCTCTTCGCCAAAACACTACAGGCTCTTATAATACTTCAGCTGGAGTTGATGCTCTTCGTCAAAATACAACAGGTAGTTCTAACACAGCAATTGGCAGTGCTTCACTACAAGCTAATACAACTGGCAATTATAATACTGCAACTGGATTTAATTCTCTTAATTCAAATACTACGGGGGATTTGAATACTGCATATGGTTTTAACTCTCTCCAATCTAATACTATAGGTTATTCTAATACATCCATTGGCAGTGCTTCATTAAAATCAAATACAGTCGGGAATTCTAATACAGCAATTGGCAGTGCAGCATTAGCAAATAACACTTTAGGTAATTATAATACAGCAATTGGTAGTGCTTCATTAATAGCTAACACTACTGGTTATTATAATACAGCAATTGGCAGTTCATCATTAGCAACTAACACTACAGGTAATTATAATACAGCAATTGGCACTGCATCGTTGGGAGATAACACCATAGGTTATATTAATACAGCAATTGGATACTACGCTTTAAAATCTAATACGGTGGGTTATGCTAATACAGCAATTGGAAATGGTGCATTATGGACTAATACATCAGGTGGTTCAAATACTGCAATTGGAAGCTCTGCATTAACAAATAACAGCACAGGTGGTGGAAATACAGCAATTGGCAGATTCGCATTATCAGCTAATTCAACTGGTTCTTATAATACAGCAATTGGAATTAACTCAATGAATTCAAATACTACGGGTATTAATAATAATGCATTCGGTAGTTCTGCTTTATATTCGAATACTATTGGTTATAATAACAATGCATTCGGTAATGATGCTTTAAAGTCTAATACAACAGGCAATGGTAATACTGCAAATGGTGCTTTTTCACTTTCACGGAATACGACAGGGGAAAATAATACCGGAATTGGATACTATGCTCTATATCTTAGTACAACTGGAAACAGTAATACTGCTACGGGAAATGCTGCTCTTTATAATACCACAACAGGAAATGATAACACGGCAAATGGCTATTGGGCTTTGACTAAAAACACTACAGGGTCTAACAATACAGCAGTAGGACAATTATCGCTAAGTAATAGTACTTATGGCAGTTACAATACCTCAGTAGGGATTGGTACAGGTGTGATGATAAATGCAGGTCAGCAAAATACATTCATTGGAGCTTTGGCAGATGCAACAGGAGATTATAATAATGCTATGGCAATTGGTTATGATGCCAAAGTTGATGGGAGCGATAAAATAAGAATTGGAAACAATTCTGTAAGTGTCATTGAAGGTCAAGTTTCTTGGAGTAATCCATCTGATAAAAGGTTAAAAGAAAATATTGTTTATACGAATAATTTGGGGCTCGATTTTTTAAATCGTTTAAAGACAGTATCATATAATTACATATCAGATAAAACTAAAACAAGATATGATGGCTTCATAGCACAAGATATTGAGCAAACAATGAAAGAGCTCAATGTTTCATTTAGTGGACTAAAAAAATCGAGTGATGGAATGTACTCATTAGCATATTCTGATTTTGTGATGCCATTGGTAAATGCGGTAAAAGAACAACAACAACAAATTAAAGATTTAAAAAAACAGATAGATGAGCTTAAAATACTTTTTGTGCAATTCCAAAGAGAAAAATAATTCATTTGGTTTCTCAGGTAGACTGAATATTCAGTATGTTCCATTTTTTTTTATTCCCTTTGAGAGTCACTCGAAAG
>JAFEIL010000437.1 GCA_017495105.1 Emticicia sp.
ATATTGTATATCATTAAACCAGATATACATGCCTACTCTCGACCGTAGTAAATTTAAATATAATGCTAAAGTTTTTGAAAAAACTTGTTTGTATTGTGGAACAGTATATTTTGCCAATCGCTCAACGGCCAAGTATTGTTCCTCAACCTGTCGTGGCTATGCCAATCAAGCCAAAAACCTTAATGAAGCTGCTCCGTGGAATGAAGAAGACCGCACGATTGATGCCTTACTTTCGCAAGTGGCATATCTCAAAGGGCAGTTGCAGCACTATATAAATGAAAATGAGGAACTGAAAAGAATTATTTCGGAAAACAAAAAGCCTTGAAACATTGCTATTACAAAGAAGCATCAGCCGTAGAAGAAATTGAATAAAGCGTATCATTTTCAACTCAATAAGTTACTTGAAAAAACAAGAAAGATTATCATATTTCAAATATTCAGAAAACTCGAATGTTTGAATGAGTATTTTCAAATTAAATAAATCCATGAAAATGGGCTTATTTAAAGAAAAGAATTTAGTGTATATTTCAAGATAAATTCGATTATTTACCTCACTATTATTTCAAATGATCAGCAATCAAGTTTTTCTCATCAAAATCAGTCTGATATACTACTTTTCCAGTATATGAATTAGAAACTTTCACCCAATCGATTGAGCCAGTACCTTTGAAAGTTATACGAGCATCAACCAAACCAGCAAAGGGTTCGTTAGTTATAAAATTGCCTTTAAACGCCAATTTATGATTTACAAAGACCTCCAAAACTTTCCCTTTCACGAGAAACCCAAAAACATTCCACTCATCTTGATTTACGCCAAAATTAACTAAATCAATGTTTTTTTGTCTTGCGTTTTGCATTCTAAAATATGATTCCCCAGCCAATAATATGGCAAAATCGGTGCAGCCTAAGGCTGTAAATTTAGCATCAATAGAATTAAATTTTTTATCAACAAAGACAATTTCCATATCATAACAGCTTTCTCCGCCTTCACTTTGAGGGTTCTTTATTCGAGTTTCGAATTGTGTACTATCAAAATTTACCCCAAAATCTTGCGTTAGTACATGAACCGAATTGTTCATATCATATTCCGATTTTATTTCATTATACAGATGCTTTGAGTCAAAATGAAAAACCCCATCTTTGATATATAAATTTGTAGGCTTAATGTTGGTAGTCCATTCTTTTCCATACGCTACGCCATAGCCCCAAGCCGTCCATAAATTTGGCTTTGAGTAGACTACATGGTAGAGGTTTTTAACCACTTTTTTGTTGACTAATAATGCAAGATGATAAATACCCGGATAGAAATAGGTTTGAGAAAGGGTATCAGTTTTTTTTTGTGAGACATACGAATACCCTTCAGCTGAAGAAGACGTAATTATTTTCCCTACGCCCGACTCTATTTCTACATCTTGCACATTCGGCAGGGAGGATACATCATATTTGATTCTAACCGCCTGCGGATAAGTCCCAACGGTTTTTATGATTTCAAACTTTATATTATTCAAATCTTTTTTGGTAAAATCTCTATCTTGCCAGAATCGAAAACCTAAAAAGGAGACTGATGATAAAATCAATAGTCCAATAAAACCATAGAAATATTTTCTGAAATTTACATTTTGCTCTTTATAATCAACAAAACTTTGATTGTCAAGTATTAGACTTTGTCTTTTAAGAAGAATGGGTAAAAAAGATTCATCTATATTTATGTAATTAATACTAACACTTTGCGAATCATCTATCTGATTTTGAGACACAAAATCTTCCCAAGATTCGTAGCCTAAATAAAGAGCGATACTTGTGCGAGAGTGACTCTGAATTCGGACATCTTTTGAACCATATTCATAAATAAATCTTCTTAGAAAATCTTTACTGAATAAGTATTTACTATTTTGCCCTTTGAGTTTTTGAAAAAGACAAAGCTCAATATCAACAAGGATTGCTTCAAGAAGAGCATTTTTGTTTTTAATTTCTTCAAAATTTTGAAATTCATCAAAATCAGGTTTCCACTTTTGATTCCATTCGTCAACAAGTTTTTGAAGAAACTGCTCACGCAATTCTTGTAAGTAGATTTTGTCTTTAATTTTCATTTTTAGGCTAAAGTATAATCCATCAAAAATAAGGTTTTGCAAAACCTTTTGCAAATGATTATTTATTCGCTTAAGGTGTATTATGCAAATAAAAAAAGAAATATAAGAAACCTATAAAATTTTAAAAAATATTAATTAAGAAAGCAATGGATATTTTGAGTCTTGCATTAATTATTTCAAATTTAAAAAAATGGCGTTGAAGTATTAGGTATAAGTTTTCTAAAAAGTCAATCTAAAAAGTTCTTGAATTCAATTTTCAAGTACAGTTCATAAACCATAAAATCTCAATTATTTTTAAATTATACAAAAGGAAATTGTTGATAAAAATACATTCATCTAACTTGATTATCATATTTCAAATATTCAGAAAACTCGAATGTTTGAATGGGTATTTTCAACTTAAATGATTTCATGAAAATAATCTTACTTAAGTAATGAGACAAAAGACATGAGATTCTAGATATGAGATAAAACACTACCTATCAACAAGTTACATCATTTCAATTTGTCGATTATTATTGTATTATTACTTAAAAGAAAGAATTTAGTGTATATTTTAAGATAAATTCGGTTATTTAGTTTGCTTTTATTCCAAATGTTCAGCAATCAGGTTTTTCTCATCAAAATCAGTTTGATATACTACTTTTCCAGTAAATGAATTAGAAACTTTCACCCAATCGATTGAGCCAGTACCTTTGAAAGTTATACGAGCATCAACCAAACCAGCAAAGGGTTCGTTAGTTATAAAATTGCCTTTAAACGCCAATTTATGATTTACAAAGACCTCCAAAACTTTCCCTTTCACGAGAAACCCAAAAACATTCCACTCATCTTGATTTACGCCAAATTCATCTAAATCAATGTTTTTTTGTCTTGCTCTCGTTCTAAAATACGTTTTCCCAGCGATTAACATGACAAAATCGGTGCAGCCTATGGTCGTGAATTTAGCATCAATAGAATTAAAATTTTTATCAAACAAGGTAATACGCATATCATAACAGCTTTCTCCGCCTTCACTTTGAGGATTCTTAATTCGGGCTTCGAATTGTGTACTATCAAATTTTACTCCAAAATCTTGCGATAGTGCATGAACCGAATTATTCATATCATATTCCGATTTTATTTCATTAAATAGATGCTTTGAGTCAAAATGAAAAACCCCATCTTTGATAAATAAATTCGTAGGCTTAATATTGGTAGTCCATTCTTTTCCATACGCTACGCCATAGCCCCAAGCCGTCCATAAATTTGGCTTTGAGTAGACTACATGGTAGAGGTTTTTAACCACTTTTTTGTTGACTAATAATGCAAGATGATAAATACCCGGATAGAAATAGGTTTGAGAAAGGGTATCAGTTTTTTTTTGTGAGACATACGAATACCCTTCAGCTGAAGAAGACGTAATTATTTTCCCTACGCCCGACTCTATTTCTACATCTTGCACATTCGGCAGGGAGGATACATCATATTTGATTCTAACCGCCTGCGGATAAGTCCCAACGGTTTTTATGATTTCAAACTTTATATTATTCAAATCTTTTTTGGTAAAATCTCTATCTTGCCAGAATCGAAAACCTAAAAAGGAGACTGATGATAAAATCAATAGTCCAATAAAACCATAGAAATATTTTCTGAAATTTACATTTTGCTCTTTATAATCAACAAAACTTTGATTGTCAAGTATTAGACTTTGTCTTTTAAGAAGAATGGGTAAAAAAGATTCATCTATATTTATGTAATTAATACTAACACTTTGCGAATCATCTATCTGATTTTGAGACACAAAATCTTCCCAAGATTCGTAGCCTAAATAAAGAGCGATACTTGTGCGAGAGTGACTCTGAATTCGGACATCTTTTGAACCATATTCATAAATAAATCTTCTTAGAAAATCTTTACTGAATAAGTATTTACTATTTTGCCCTTTGAGTTTTTGAAAAAGACAAAGCTCAATATCAACAAGGATTGCTTCAAGAAAAGCATTTTTGTTTTTAATTTCTTCAAAATTTAGAAATTCATCAAAATCAGGTTGCCACTTTTGATTCCATTCATCAACAAGTTTTTGAAGAAACTGTTCTCGCAGTTCTTGTAAGAAGATTTTGTCTTTAATTTTCATTTATAGGCTAAAATATAATTCCTCAAAAATAATTTAATTGTTTTAAAAACCTTTTGCAAAACCTTTTGCAAAAATATTTATTAGCAAAATGGTTTTTGCAAACGCTAATATATTCGCTAAAGATTTACTTTACAAACAAATAAATGAAAGAAAGAAAGAAATGAAAACACCTAAAATTTTAAAAAACATTAATCAAGAGAGCATCGGGTATCTTGAATCTTCGATTAATTACACGTACTTCTACTTACAAGATGGCAAAAGTATTATTTCTTCATACAACATAAAGGTTTTTGAGAAACTCTTAAATAACAATAAATTTATAAAAATCAGCCGTTCCAATTTAGTCAATGTTTCGTTTATTCAAAAAGCCTTGATAGAAAGAAATACCTGCTCTATCCATCTGTTTAATGGCGATGAAATGAATGTTTCTCGTCGAAGATTAAAAACACTTAAAGAAAAAAGCCCTCTATTGTTTTTTAGATTAATGAATTGGTAAAACGCACAATAAATAGTATTGATTGAGATCAAAAATAGGCATAAAAAATTGTTGTATTTTTTGAATATGAGATGGTAAAACATATTTAATTCTAATTTAAAAATGATAAGTAATGAAACAATATCAATCAACAAATTGAAATGCTGCAGTCTATTGAAAGTTAGTGTTTTTTCTGTTGTCACGAATCTCATGTCTTTTGTCTAAGTACTTATATGCTCAGTAATCAAGAAAATATTACGAATCAAGAAAGTAAGATTCTACATCTGCTATCGCTATTGAAAACCAATAGTGAGATAGGAGAATTGCTATTTATCTCACCAAATACGGTAAAAAACCACAAAGCAAACATTATCAGAAAACTAAATTTAAAGTCAACTAGAGACTTGTTATTTTATTCTTTACAAAACTCTACTCATTCTATTGTTTTAGAATCACAAAAAGAACAAATCAGCAAAAAATAGTAAGATCAAATATAAAAAATAGTAAAATCGACTATTTTATGGCGATATGTATAATGTAGCGAAAGTGAGCCACTAAATGTAGGCAAAGAGAGCCATGTGTG
>JAFEIL010000031.1 GCA_017495105.1 Emticicia sp.
GGTATAAACATACAAATTTGCATCAAACCCTATCCAAACTAATAAATCCTTATTTTTTTTATTTATATCAACAAGATGAATTGATAGGATTTTATTGTTTGTGTAAACGAAATATTAATTTTAATCAAAAAAATATTGATGCTTTTTATGGAAGGTATTTTGTCTCAAAACACATGGGGTCTGGGCATGGTAAATTATTAAAATATCAAGCAGTCAAGTATGCTGAAAGCATCAATGTTCGGCCAATATTGTTTTATTCTTACATTGAACAAAATAATATCCATTCATTAAATATCTCAAAAAATCAAAATTTTATTAGCCATGCACAGATTCAATCTTTTCTTTTCTTTCGATTTTCACCAAAAATATGTGTCAATATTGATAAAATAAGTAAGAATGAGATTTCTACAATTCGAGAACTATTAAAACACAACTACAAAGAACACTCCTTGCTCCTGCTTGAAAATATTGGTTACGATGGTAATTACTTTGTTTATAAGGAAAATGGACAAATTATTGCTGGACTACAAGCGAATCCAGTCTTGTGGAAAATTATTAAAATTGATGGCTTATTAGGCAGATTATTAAAAACTATAGATAAGATTCCATATCTTAACCGAATGCTTAATACTAATTATCAATTCCTTGCAATAGAGGGTATTTATTTAAAAGCAGACTATAAAGAGGATATTTTATATAAACTTTTAGAACACACCTTAGCACATTTTAAATTCAACACAGCCTTATTGCAATTGGACCAAAAGGATATTTTAGCAAAAAAACTTGTTCTGGATAAAAAACTGGGCATAGTCAATCAATTGAACGAAACAATAATTACCCATGTAATGCTAAAAACAGAAACACACAATATTGATGAAAGCCCTATTTACATCTCTTCATTTGATTTTGCTTAAAATATGAATATTGAACAACTACTTCAAAATACAATAACCGAGTTAAAAAAAACGCTTGGAAACACAAGTCGAAAAGTAGTACTTATTCTTTGTATTACGCAACTTATTAGTGCTAACGGATTTTATTTATCGCAAAAAATTACCACTGGAAGTTTCTTTTATCATTATAGCGTTGGAATTATTTCCTGTATACTCAGCCTATTTTGTCTATTTACAGCTATTTATTATTATAGATTATTGAACGATAAACCATTAGTTTATTTTTCTAAAATTGAACAACGGTATTCATTTTCAATAGAATTAGGTTTAAAATGGATTATATGCCTTTTGTTAATGACTTACTGCACCTTAGTAATGTGTGGTTATGGTAATATATCGAGCGACACATTACTTTTTGATTTTTCCTTGGGACTTACGTTTATTTTTATAATATCCATGCTATTGGGCAAAAATATTGCTTTATTATGGACAATAATTGTAGTTTTTGTCCTACTTATTGCAAATAATAATCAAGATGGCTCCATTCGATATAATTATCTTACACCTGCTGAAAGTCAAAGATATGAAGCTGCTTTATTGGCAAAAAAGCCATGGGCGATTGAAAGAGAAAAGGTTTTAACAGAAAATCATTTAAAAACTCCTAAAAAAACAAAATATTTTATTCAATGGTTTTTTATACTCCTAGTTGGGGGAGTAATTGCTTATTTTTACAATGGTACATCTCACCAAATATTTAATCTATTACCTAACATTTATGCAAATTTGGAAGAAGTAATCAAGGAGCATATAAAGAATGAAGAAGAAAGACTATTATTAAAACAAGAAGGTTTAAAATCTGAACTGAATTATTTAAAAGCACAAATAAATCCTCATTTTCTGTACAATATGCTTAACTTTTTTTATGTCAAAAGTTACGATTATTCATTAGAATTAGCGGAATCAATCCGTAAGCTATCTGACATAATGCGATATTCATTAAATGATACAAATAACCTTGAAGTTGATTTATTAGAAGATATTGGGTATGTTAAATTATTAATATCACTAAATCAGGTAAGATATGATAATAAATTACCCATTGTATATGAAGAACATATCGTTTATCCTCAAAAAGTATTGCCTTTAATTTTGATTACATTAGTAGAAAATTCTTTCAAGCATGGCATACTTAATGACCCAAAAACACCGTTATCCATTACTGTAAAAACTGACAAAAAATCCATGTATTTTTTGATAAGTAACAAAAAAAAGAGTACTAATCATTTAAAAAAAACAACGAGATTAGGCTTACAAAACATCAAAAACAGATTGGACTTATTTTATAAAAATAATTACAAAATGACTATAACAGAAGATGAATACAAATATTCTTGTGAATTAATCATTTTCTATAACCATTGATTGAGAGCGAAGCCCGAGATGTAGCATCTAAGAAGCCTAGCCATAACAAGCTCATAGCGTGCATTTGCCATGTGGGCGAAATGAAAGACGGCACGAAGTGCATCTGAAATGAAGCAAAAAGCCAAAGCTATGTGCTTGTGAGCGAGTGAAGGCTATGCTTTTTCAGCATTGCCGTAGCGGTGAAAATAAACGCCTCCGTGGGGGTTGGGGGCATCAAAAGACCTTTTCATTTTACTTACCCTTAAATTTTTAATTGTACCCAACCTTGAATAATGATGAATATAAAATGTTTGATTATAGACGATGAAGAACCAACCATTCAGCATTTGATAAAATATATAAACAAAGTACCTTATTTAAAATTAGAAAAATATTTTTTAGACCCGGCGGATGCTATCGAATATTTAAGTAGCAATGTTGTTGATATTATTTTTATAGACATTGAAATGCCAAACAGTGAGTTAGATGGCATTGATTTTATAAAAATAATGGGAAATTCTCAAAATTACATTCTAACAACCTCACATCCAAAATATGCCTTGGATGGTTTTGATTACTCCGCAATAGATTTTCTTCATAAACCATACAGTTATGATAGGTTTTTGGAGGCCGTGAAAAAAATCAAGGACCTTGTTTCAAGAAAGAAACCAAATGAAACGACTGAAGATGAGTATATTATTATAAAGGTGGAGAAGGGGTATAATAAAATATTATTGAACGAGATAAGTTATATCAGCAGTGAAAAAAACTACATAAATATTTATTCCAATGATGAATGCTTTAAAGCATTATTTACCATGCAAAGCATTGAAGAAAAGTTGCCATCGCATACTTTTATGCGTGTACACAAGTCATTTATTATAAATTTGAACAAGATAAAGACATTCAATATTGATGACATTATCATAAAAAAAGGTATGTCTGAGAAACACATACCTCTTGGTGATATTTATAAAAAGAAATTTATGGAGTATTTTGACAGTAAAATACTAAAAAGTAGTTAATACTGGCGAAGGCATTATTTTTATTTTTATTTCAAATTCATGGAGATTCATATCTTCAATAGCCACCCTATATATTTCTTTGAAAAATGTTCTGACGTCTAACTTTTGATAAATCTCTTCAGAAATAGGTAGATTCAAGTAATGAACTTCTTCTTCAAGGTCGGTATAAATATTTTCTTTCAAAAAGAATGAAGTATCAATGCCTATATCTTTAAAATAAGCAATTAGGGCTGGTACATGAAAATTATAGACCTTACCATTTTCCGCTTCGCTCAAATCAGCCGTCGAAAAGTTCTGTGTCAAATATTTGCCACTATTAATTATCTCAGCCACCATTTTTTGTGTCAGCTTTGGTAATTTCTGTTGTTCAAGATAAATGTTATAAAAATCTCTTGCTACTTTGAATTTGAAACCAAATAGAACTTTTGGAAGGTATGGTATTGGTATCATACTTATATTTTTACGGTTTTTAGGCCATTTATTTAAAAAACATTAGCAAAAATATGATTTATGTGCCTTTTTTCCTAATTTTAGATTATATCTACCCCAATATGTATATTCCAGCGAAGCAGCACCACTAAATGTAGTGAAACGGTTCCACAATCAGAGCTTGATATCAAGATTTGAGCCTAAAAATGTATAATCCCATGAAAGTGTACCAGTAAAAATTGGGAATAGAGGGCGTTGAATGATAGTATTGTATGCGATAAAATTAGAAAATCTCATTTCACAGTTTCTAAAATAGTATAGGACTTAGTTCATTAAGCTACTTCGTTCAATAATATCTTGGAAAATTTAAAAAATCAACGATGATAAATGTAACAGAAGAGTTGGAAAAACTTTTAAAATTTAAAGAGCAAGGCGTTCTAACGGACGAAGAATTTGAAATTCAGAAAAAGAAAATTTTGCAATCACAATCACCACAGAAGGCAAAATCCTCAAGTAATAAAATAGGCGTAATGGGC
Source organism: Emticicia sp. (assembly GCA_017495105.1). Taxonomy (GTDB): domain Bacteria; phylum Bacteroidota; class Bacteroidia; order Cytophagales; family Spirosomataceae; genus Emticicia. The sequence goes on from JAFEIL010000031.1 coordinate 4,285, forward strand.
TTAATTTCAGTAGTTCTTGGAGTAATGCTACTTGGAACGCCAATGTTTTTATTCGATATGTTTTTTATTATTGCATTATTATTTGGTATAATAGGCTTGTTTGTTGATAAAAATAAAGTTTTGGCTTTTATGGGTTTAGCTATATGTGCATTGTTTTTTTTCTTAAAAGCTAAACAAGAAGTTTCTGATATACAAAAAGAAGAAAGTTTTTATGAGGTAAAATACGTTGTTACATGTGCCGAATGTAGGGTGAATTATACAAACGACACTGGTGGTACAACAACCGAAGAAAAAGCAAGTTTAAGATGGGAAAAAACATTGAGAATAAAGGGGGATGAATATGTAAGTATTAATGCTCAAAACAATAGCGATTTTACGACTCCTGTTACAATCTTTGTGTCAGTCAACGGCCAAGTGGTTGAAAGTAAAAAATCTGAGGGGAAATATGCAGTAGCCTCCATAAGTCTCTTTCCAAAAAGTATCAAGTAATGATGAAAAATCCATTTCATGAAGTTTTAGAAGTAGCTTCTATTATAAGCCGTTTTTCTTTCTGGCGTTATACTATCAAGCCTCAATTTCACGTTGTAATTTATCCTTTATACTGTTGAAATAGCATTCTAAGTCCCGCTTGATATTCATAGTTTTAACACTTTGGTGTCAAAGTATTTCAGAACAAGACAGTTTAGAAGGTTCTATTATTTCCAAGAAAAATCATGGCGGAACCGGCTTTTAAAGTCTAAATTTGGCAATTTGTTTTTTAAATACGCCATCTGTTGATCGGATATTTTATTATCAAACAATACTAAATTTTTTAAATTAGTTAGTGTAGTAAGTGGACTAATATCTGATATATCATTATCGCCCAAATTTAATTCTGTTAAATTAGTTAGTGAGGTAAGTGCACTAATATCTGATATTTTATTGAATACCAAATCTAATTCTGTTAAATTAGTTAGTGTAGTAAGTGGACTAATATCTGA
>JAFEIL010000452.1 GCA_017495105.1 Emticicia sp.
CTCAAAGACAAGACATTGAGCGAGGTTCTAGAGGGACACTATCCGCTGCAGATATTTCGGATGCGCGACGGCACACAGCCCAATCAACTGACCAAGCAGTTCAAGCAGCTGCTGATTGAGTTGAAGCTGTTGACATGCCCAATAACAGGGGAAGAGCGAACCCTGTACAGCCTTCGTCACTATGCAATTACGCAACTGGTTGCCAAGGGGTTAACTGCTGAGCAGATGCAGAGCCAAGTGCGCACTGGTGCGACCATGATCGCCAAGTACTACAACCACATGCAGCCGCTAATGAACGCGGCACAGTTTGCAGGTCAAGGCTCGGGTCAAGCGGGCGATGAGATTAGCCAAATCATCAACAACACGCCAAATGACAACATGCTGCATCTTGCAGAACTCAGTACAGGCCTGAGCTTGGCACTGATCATGCAAAACAAGCCAGCTACTGAGAAGCTACAAGCTGCCTTGCAAGCAGCGCTGCAACCCTCGAACACTTAAGAATTGAGGAAATGAAAATGCCAAGGCCTCAAGCCACGACCGAGAATTCATCAGCAAAGGATGAGTTGATAAACCTGTTCAATAACTGGGTCAAGGCAAGTTTTTCTCAGAGCCTGGAAGGACTGGCAAGTTTGGAGTTTTACAAAAAAGTTCTTGGCCGTATAGCTGCTGGAGAAGACTTGAGTGATGAACTACCAGAACTAAAAAAACTTTCGCCAACTGAGGTGATTCGTGTAGTGCAGGCTTTAATTGAGCGTACAGATTCAGAAGTTCGAAAAGCTTGGGAGTTGAAGCCAAATATCAGCAGTCTTTTTGATCTTACGGTGAGGCAGCACAAGGACGACATATCTCAGCTGCCATACTTTGATATTCAGTATCAAGCCACAGTTGTGGAAGGGCTGGTTACTGTTCGTATGACATCATGGAGACGCAACCTAACAGTTGAAGTGGAAGCTGATGATGCAGCGGCTTTTGTGGTGATGAAAAAACTTGTGATGGCTTCGATGAAAGATTGATTGATGCATTCTTAAAATCGAATCAAGCAAAGCAACTTATATATCGGGGCTAAAAATGTTTCAAAAATTGTTAAGCAAGATCGCCTCTAAAAGCGGGACTCTTAAAAGTTACATAACTCAGGCGGAGAAGACCGGCCATCATCAATGGAACATGGATACATTGAGGATCACCATCAAAAAGAGCATCTCTAAACTAGAGCCGATTACGTATTCATACATCACTGAAGCAAGACACTACGGAAGCTGGGCAATCCTAAATGAAGGGCACTACTTCGATATTCAAGAGGAAGCACTTGCAGCAATAACCAAGCAAGTTCATGAAATATCAGGCCTCCAATGTGTAAGCTCGATCGAGCTCTCTGATTGGTCAAACATGCAAAATGAACCTATCAAAAATTATTGCTGGGACTTCACTACAAAAAAGTGGGTGGTAGCTGCCTAAATAGCTTAAGCAAAATTTGCTGCAAGGTTTAGACAAGCTCAACAGCGTTACGCAGCACGCCAGGGCGAAGATCAATGTAGCGCTGTGTGGTTGCCATGTTGCGGTGACCAGCAAGCGCCATCATGACCCGAACGCTAACGACTTTTTCAGCAAGGTTTGTTAAAAATCCACGTCGCCCGCTGTGGCGGTAATCCTCCCCTTTTGCAGGGGTCTGAGAAGTAGAAACGTTATGCAGCCACCTTGATCAATTTGACCGAGCCACCGCGTCCTTTGCCAGTCGCAATGACGCCTTCATCAATAAGCGATGTTTGTGTAGCCTAGTAGTCGTCTTCGGTGATCTGTATGCCTTCTGTGTCCAACAAAGATTCAAGTGCTCTTCTCAGACTGGTGTTTCCCACTGTGCTGCCATCTGTTGGCATGATTGAGAGGAAGGCTGATTTGATGCGGTCAGTTGTCACAATAGGTCCCCTTGAGGGCATTTGGGCTGGTTCGTTGTCTTCCATTATTGCTTGATACTTGATCAATTTTTCTATAAATCCACCGCAATTCTTCACAGTTACTGGCAATCATCCCTATGAACCAATGGGCGGGAAAGTGGGCTTGTTATGAAGCGTTGGTCCATCGCTACTTTGAAGGTGTAAATGCTTATGTGGCAAAGGACGCCAGCACCACAGCTGTGGCCGCGTCATAACTTCTAACGGACCAGTTCGACTCTCTAGAGGGGATTCGGACATGAGCGGTGGCGTTGGACCGAAGTACACGGCATATTTTTGTCATGATGTTTAAATGACAAGACAGGTGCAAACTGACGCTCATATGAAAATACTGACAACCATTCTTTTTTGCTTTCAACTTACCGCTTGCGGTACTTTGTTGGCGGTGGCTGACGGTGTTGGCACGGTGGCTGTGTACGGTGTCAAAACGGTGATCAACACCGTCGATGCCATCACACCTGACATTGTCAACAAAGACGACTAGGGATCATGTCTTGCTCTCGTGTACTTTATTTTGTTCTCATGGCCGAGCTAACGACCACATCCAAAAGGCAAGCTTTTTATGACCACGTACGCATTCACAATCGAGCTTACAGACTACACGTATTTCGCGCTTAAATCACTACTTGAAAGTCAGTGTAAAGCGATTGAGGCAGACACTGGCATCGTTGCCTACGACCCTAAAACAGGTGAAGCAAAACATCCGATTGGTGAGGTGCTAAGACTGCTGAACGAAAGTGCTTCTAGTGCAAAGTTGAACAGCTTCTATCAGCCAGCTCGTGACTGATGAGGGTGCTTCAGATTCGCACGTCACTAATGTCAAAAATCGTAAAGTATTAAATGATGGTTGGATGTCAATTGAGTTTAATAATTAACTATGGATTATGAAATGAAAAAGATAATTGGTTTTATTCTATTCGCAGCTCCTCATCTCATTGGTGCTGCAGCACAACATGCCGATTTGGCCAATTGTTTGAATGGTAAGAGTCAAGACATAAATGGCTGGACTGCCTGCTATGGCGAAGGCATTGTTGAAGGTCGTCGATATATTGGTAATTGGTTAAATGGCAAGCCCGATGGAAGAGGTCTAATCGAAATAGATAAGAATATTTTTGTTGAAAATATATTTAAAGATGGAGTGGGTGTAGAGGAGTGCAAAAATTTTCACGAAACACATGCTTCAGTTGACGAAGTAATAGAGAAAATTTCCGACGGCGAGATATACCATACCTTGCATGATAAGGAGTCCTTGTATTTCGAAGGAGTTCAGCGCTACCGCGTTAAAAATACTAGAAAACTTGGTGATTACAATTTGTCATTAAATGACTATGAAGTTGAAATTTATCTAACATCATATGTTTTGAAGGGTGCTTTTAAATCCAGTTACAGGCAGGTTTTAAATGTAAGAAATTACTACCCGAGAACAATGCTCCACGGATATGGGGCTTCGCTGTTGAAGGGTGTAGCGCAGGTGGATTTTCTCAAAGAATTGCAGAAAAATATATATACCTGCTCAGAGCTTCGAAGAATTGAAATAAAACCCGATTACTTTGGCGGTAATGGCAATGAAACATATCGGATCTACTCTTCTCAAAATCCCCAAATTATTAAGTCAATCGAGTTTTCAATTGATTCCAAAAAAGCATTGCAGCAAATTAAATTTGAGCAATATGGGTTGGGTGTTTATAAGGGCGTCGTTCGGTTGAGCGACCTTAAGGAGATTTATGATGGAGCCCTATTCGGTGGATATGTGTCTTCAAGCTTAAGGGCGGAATGCTTAGATTGCGCAACTATCGATAGTAGCATCTCGGTTGTTACTGGTTATGAACCATTAACCACAAAAAAGATTGCTGAAATTGATTTCAAGTCGATTGGTTACAATTTGCAGCAAGATGGCGTGCTCTTGCAAAATGCAAAACAGGCATTAATCGATGGCGATGGATCAGATGACAGTAAGACTTGCAAAAGAAGAGGGTTGAAGCCAAATACGCCTAAATATGATTCGTGCAGAGTTAATTTGGTGGCTGCAAGGGAGGCTGAAGAGAGTAGGGAAAATGAGCGTGAGCAGAAAAGACAAGAAGCTGAATACGCGAATTTTATTAGGGCTGAGGAAGCAAGAATCCGCAAAGAACAAAGACTTGAAGAGCAAAATGAAAGAAGAAGACTTGCTGAACTCGCCAGGAATGGTGATGGATCAGAGGGTGACTTATGGTGTAAGAGTCATGGAATAAAACCCACTTCAAGAGACTATAAAGAGTGCCGTAGACAAATCGATCAATTGTTGGAAAAAAGAAGAGAAATTGAAGCATTGAGAGCGCAGCAACACCAGCAAGCGATTGACGATGCTCGCGCAAGAGCTGAGGAAAGACGAATTCAAAATGAACGCGAGGAGGAAAGAATGCGTAGGGAGGATGAGCGCGAAGCTAGAGCTGAGCAGAGAAGGAAAAACCAAGCGCTTATTAATCTTGGTATTGGATTAATGGGAGGGGCAGCCGCACCATCACAAGGCAGAAGCAGGAGTATGACCACGTTATGTCATTTGCAAGGAAGTTACATATCCGGTATGTACAAGACATGTAACTACAGATGTCCAGGAGGTGTTGTTCCAAGATCGATTGGCGCCGCTGAGATATGTGATTTGTCGATCGAGAGATAAATTCACATGTTGACTTATCTTTGCTGAAACTTCATCAATAACTTTGATCGAACTTAATGGGTAGGTGGTGACGGTAATATTCGTAGCATGTGGCGAATCAGCTCACTCTAGAAGATCATTTACGCCACACCAGTAAAAGCGTCACATCCGATAATGATCCAGTTCGACTCTCTTTTAAGGAGTCGAACGTGACAGCTGATTTCGGGATCGAGACTGGTCATTCTGGTCATCGTGCCCGGTACGCCGAACCACGCCAATGGCAGTGCTGCGCATATTTGTAGTCATCTCCGGTGGGTTAGCGTCAAGTCTTTTTGCGGGACCGCTATGCCCGCCTCAAGGATCAATATACGCAAACTTAAAGATGCCCTGCGTCTCAAATTCGAGGGGACGACGCTATATCAATTGTGAAATTCAATGTATTTACAACAACATTATGAATTAAGGGGCTTTGACTATTGAGCCGGGTTAATCTTGGCGTTTCAAAAATAGAATAGTCATTATCTTCATGATTGGGGGCGATGATTGTTCTGTCCTTGCCGTAGATAATTTTTGTGGATGCAGGAATTTTATAGGGTTTTTTCATATTAAGTCCATATGACAAGACAAGTTCTTCGCCTTTTTTATTGCGCAAAATAAAGCTT
>JAFEIL010000451.1 GCA_017495105.1 Emticicia sp.
GTTTATAAGTTTACTATTTTAAGCGGACTGTGGACTATTAACTGTGGACTGGTTATTTCTGTAATTTTACTTCATTTTTTTATATTTTATGAATTATTCACGAATTCTTAGTGCTGTGCTTGCCCTTATACTTTCAAACTTGATGAGTGTGCTTGCCCAGAAAAGTGTCAACGAAAGCATAAATATCGAAGCCAAAACTTGGGGGAGAGATAGCCTGCGTAATATAGTCATTTCTGATTGGAAGTCTTTTCCCAGCAAAACGGTGGAGATGCTTCCTAATTTTCTGCCAATCAAGGAAGCAAAAGTTGATAAATATGGCGGAGATTTATCAAGCAATGCAAAGTTTACTGGCTTTTTTAGAACCGAAAAGATTGGAAATCGTTGGTGGATAATTGACCCTGAAGGGCATTGTTTTGTTACGGCTGCCGTCAATAGTGTCCGAATGGGGAAATCTCCCAATAATGAACTTTCTCTAAAAGCTAAATTTGGCACGCCCGAAGAATGGCTGGTGCAAACCAATAAACTTATAAAAGATGCTGACTTTAATGCGATTGGCTCATGGTCGGAAGTGGAATTGATTCAAAAATATAATGTTTTATATCCTGAAAAACCGATTGTTTATACCACAATGTTGAGTTTTTTGGGTGAATTTTCAAAAAGAAACAAGAAAATCGGAGCTGAAAAAGAAAATAGTTTATCATTGATTTTTGAGCCAAGTTTTAAACTATTTTGTGATGAACACGCCAAAAAAATGGTGTCGGCCACAGCATCTGATAAAAATCTTTTGGGACATTTTTCAGACAATGAATTGACTTTTACAAATGATTTACTCAATAAAATTTTAGCCAAAACTAATAAAAACTCTGCCGATGTATTAGTTCTCGAAAAATGGGCTAGTGAAAATGGATTTGATAAAAACAATTTGACTAAAGGACAAAAAGAGGCATTTTTGGGTTATGTGGCTGATGTTTATTACGGAGAAATCAAGGCAGCTTTGAATAAATACGACCCTAATCACCTATACCTTGGCAGTCGTTTGCATAGTTCTGCAAAAAATGTTCAAGCGATTTTGAAAGCTGCCGAAAAGCACCTTGATATTGTTTCTATCAACTATTATGGATATTGGCAACCCGAAGCCAAAAATCTTAGAGATTGGGCTGCATGGTGTAATCGGCCGTTTTTTATAACTGAATTTTATACAAAAGCCGAAGATTCAGGCATGGAAAATAAAACTGGGGCGGGTTGGTTAGTAAAAACCCAAAACGACCGTGGAATTCACTACCAAAACTTCTGTATGGAATTGCTGAAAGCTCCAAATTGCGTAGGTTGGCATTGGTTTCGCTACCAAGATAATGACCCAACCGACCTCTCTGCCGACGAATCGAACCGTGATTCAAACAAGGGTTTAGTAAGCTATCAATACAAACCTTATTTGCCTTTATTAGAAAAAATGAAAGCCTTGAATTTGAATAAATATGAATTGATAAAATACTTTGATAAGAAATGAAAATTAAACCTATTTTTGTGCTTTTATCGCAAAAACTAAACAAAATGAATAAAATTTTTATCCTTGGCATAAGCTTTTTTTTAACTTGGCATTTGTCGGTAGCCCAAAAACTTCAACGTTTTAAAAATGAGGTTTATATGTCTATTGATTCGCTTAAAAATATACAATACGGTGAATCAAAGAACATAAATAATGAGTCTGAAAAATTATTTTTAGATATTTACTCGCCTACGAATGATACCCTCAGAAAGCGTCCTTTAGTCATATTTATTCATGGTGGCGGATTTGTCAATGGCGATAAAGGTACTGGCTATCCGCTTTTATTTTGTAACGGTTTGGCCAAAAGAGGTTATGTGAGTAGTTCTATCAATTATCGTTTAGGAATTGAAAAACCAAAGAACGACACTTCGTATTTTGAAGCCATGTACAGAGGTGTGCAAGATGCTAAAGCTGCGGTTCGTTTTTTCAGAAAAAACGCTGAAAAATATGGTATTGACACCTCAAAAATCTATATCATGGGTGGTTCGGCTGGGTCGAAAGTGGCCATGCACTTGGCATATTTAGACCAAAATGAGGTGCCAAATTATATAAATACCTCAAAACTAGGTAGTTTGGAAGGAATAAGTGGAAACGAGGGCTATTCTTCAAAAGTAAATGCTGTGATTAATTGTTGGGGAGCGATGATTGATTATCGTTGGATAAATTCGGGCGACGTGCCACTTTTTAGCGTTCACGGCACAGGCGATAAAACCGTTCCTTTCGATTCGTCATACGCTTATCATGGTTTTAAATATGGTAGCTCGATTTTGTATAATAGAGCATTATCTTTGGGAATTCCTACAGGATTAAAGCTTTTTGATAAGGCTGGACATACGTTGGATAGTGATAAAAACAAACAAAAACAGGCTTTAGACGAAATAGGGTTATGGTTGTATATTCAGTTGAATAAGACCAAGAATTCGGCAGGTATTTTGAGATTTGAAAAGGATATTCAGGAATTTGAAAAGCTGGATAAAACTGAATCTTATTCTTCTAATGCGATTTTGGTTACTGGGAGTTCATACATTCGTTTATGGAAAACAATTAAGCAAGATTTAGCTCCTTATGAAATCATTCACCGAGGTTTTGGTGGGTCAAATATCGCTGAAATGGCCTATTATATTGACCGAATTATGGCTAATCACTCATTCAAAGCCATTGTATTTTATTCTGGAAGCAATGATATTACCGCAGGGAATCAGGATAAATCGCCATTGCAAGTATTAGAGGCTTTCAAATATGTAGTACAAAAAGTGCATCAGAAAAACCCTAAAACGTCTATTTATTATATTGCTATTTCACCAAATGAGCGACGTTGGGCGGTACAAGATAAAATTGTAGAAGCCAATGAACTGTTTAAGAATTACTGCCAAAATACACCGAATCTGCATTTTATCGAGACTATGTCACAGCTATTGAGTAAAGACGGTAAATATCAGCCTGATTTATACATCAACGACAAACTACATTTCAATGAAAGTGGCTACAAAATTTGGTCACCCATAATCAAAGGTGTTTTGGACAAAGATTTTTTAACAAAATAAAGATTCTTGCCTTTTTTCTGACATTCGTGTTAATGTTTAAAGCCAAATACCTGAAATCCCACGAAGTGTGGCACACCTTTTTATCGCTGATAATAGGTGTGCCACATTTTTATTATTCGAGAATTTTATTGAGATGTTCCACACCATAGATTTTATAATCAGTTCTTTTTTGGTATTGGTCACCACCATAAACCAAATGAAGATTGGTTGTTGGTCGTATTTTTTTAAGATAATTTAAACCTTTAAAATAATCTGGTTGTATAGTTTTGCCCGATTTGAGTTCGATGGCTTCCAAAGCTGTACCATTCTGTATCAAAATATCAACTTCGTGTTGGCTGGCATCTAACCAAAAATAAAACTGTGGCCGTTTACCTTTGTTTAATTCTACTTTTAATAATTCATTGATTACCAAATTTTCAAATAGACTTCCTTTGGCAAAATGTATGTCTAACTCTTCTTTTGTTTTAATTCCTAATAGGTGCGAAGCCAAACCTGTATCATAAAAATATACTTTAGGCGTACTCACCAAGCGTTTATTGAAGTTTTCAAAATAAGGGTTTAAGCGATAGGCAATAAATGATGTTTCGAGGACCGACATCCAAGCATTGATGGTTTTGTTGTTCAGTCCTAATTCTACTCCTAAGCTATTTTGATTGAATAACTGCCCAATTCTTCCTGCCAATAACCTGATAAAACGCTGAAATAAGTCTAAATCTAAGATGTTTTTTACTTGCCTTACATGTCTTTCGACGTATGTTTGTAGATAGCTATCATAAAAAGAGGTGGCATCAATATCGGCAACTAATTTGCGTGGATAAAATCCATTGATGAGTTGATTTTCCCAATGTAGTTGAGCGTATTCAGTGTTTTTGAGTTCTTCGATAGAGAAAGGTAACAGATTAAAAATAGCTACTCTTCCCGCTAATGATTGTGTGATTTTTTCCATCAGCAGGAAATTTTGTGAACCTGTCAAAATGTATTCTCCATTACGTTGCCGAGCATCCGTAACAACTTGTAAATACGAAAACAACGCTGGTACATATTGTACTTCATCTAAAATTACACCATTTTGGTAAGTTTCCAAAAATCCAACAGGGTCTTGTTGGGCGAATAATCTATCGCTTGGATTCTCTAAGGTAACATATTGATAGTCAGGCCTTAATATTTTGGCAAGCGTAGTTTTACCCGATTGGCGTGGCCCAGTTATGCTTATAATGGGGTATTTGGCCAATAACTCTGTAATTTTTGAGGCAATTGCTCGATCAATCATTTGTATATTTAGGAAATGAATTCCCAAATATACAAATTTATTTTAAAAGCAATTATTGAACGAGGAAATATTGGCGAGTGTCATTTTAGGTTCCATCTGTGTCTCCTTTTTCAGGACAAGACAACATTCAAGAAAGTTTTATATGTGGAAAAACTAGTAAATATATTTTTATCACAAAATAATTATGTAAGTCCATTTGCCGATTATTGAAGTCTATTCATAGATTATTATTTGAACAAAATTTTATTAGTGATTAATTTGATATGATTTTATTTTGTTATACAAATTTTTTGATTAAAAGGACATTTTTTCAAATAAAAGTATTAACCCATCTTTTTATTTTAGAATCAGAAAAATCAATTATTAAATCAACCTTTTGTATCTAGCTTAATAAGCTACAATGATTACCATCTGTTATTTTATATAAACTTTATGCAAATAAATTGCCATTAATTAAGATATAACCTCTTTAAAAATTTCAAGTTTTTCGGAATAAAAAAATATTATGTATGTGAAGGTTTTTAAGTAAAACCAATAGATATTGAAAGTAAGCAAGTATAGTTATTAGTGAGTTGTTCGAATAAGTCAATCTTAAAATTTTGAAAAAAATCAAGAGTGCCCAATTTACTTAATTAATGTGTTTCATCTATCTAAATAATTAGCAAACTTAAATTTTTATGAAAAGACAGTTACCATTGTGGTTTACTGCAGTTGTTTTTACTCTACTTAGTATAGGATTAGCCTACGCACAAAGGCCTACCATATCCAGTTTCTCGCCAGCAAGTGGTAATATTGGAACAACAGTGACGATTACGGGAACTAATTTTAACGCCACGGCCGATCAAAACATTGTGTTTTTTGGGGC
>JAFEIL010000438.1 GCA_017495105.1 Emticicia sp.
TGGCAATCAAAGATGGAACTTGTAAATTTGAAAGCCCCATAATTGCGTGGCCAGATGTACAGCCACCCGCATAACGAGTACCAAAACCAACTAAAAAGCCCCCAAAAACAAAGAAAATTAGTCCTTTTACCGAAAATAGTGTTTCAACTGAGAATAAATCGGCGGGCATTAAACCTGAAAAATCTTTAATTCCTAATGCTCTCAAATCATTAATTGTTGCTTCTGAAAGAACAAATGTATTGGGATTTTCTAAGAAATTGGTTGCAATAACTCCACCAAAAAATACGCCTAAAACAAAAATCAAGTTCCATATTTCTTTTTTCCAATCATATTTAAAAAAAGGAATATCGGCAGGAAAACAAGCTGCACAAACGTGGCGAAGTGATGATGAAATTCCGAAAGATTTATTGCCAATCAATAAAAGTGTTGGCACTGTAAGTCCAATAAGTGGGCCTGCTACGTACCAAGGCCAAGGTTGAATAATGAATTCAAAAATTTGTTTCATGCGATTTTGTTTTAATAATGATAGTTGATAATTAAGTTTAAATGGGTCATGTTTACTTTGTTGAAAACGAAGCGGTCATTTTGGTAGGTTTCGCCAATATCATCTTTCCGAACAACCAATAATAGAGCGTTCAGTCCTTTAAGATAATGGTCAAACTGATAAGTTAAACCTAAATTAATTTGTGAATAAGAAGGCATACCATATTTATTCAAAGCGAAATTCTTTACATCAGGCAAAGAAAAATAGCCACCGCTCAACTCTATTTTGATGTGTTTTTCAGGTTTGAAAAAAGTATTAACCGTTACGGCTGTTACATCGCCAAAACCTTCGTTTCGCTCACGAGGCATGAATGTATAAAAAGGTTCACGACCCCATTCTCGTGGCATTAGATAACGCCCTTGTGCAGTTATTCGAGTGGCATTCAAAAACCAATCAAATTTTGCAGATTGTTGTCCAACTCGTCCAGAAAACACTTTTGCTCCACTATTTATTTGGGTATATGCCTTGGTTGGGTCTTCGTTTCCGCCATTTCCTATGGCATTTTGTTGAATATATTGTCCGCCTACAAACCAGTTTTTACCTGCCATTGGCTTTGATTTCCATTCGATTTTTAGTTGAGCGGTATTTAGAATGTTGTCGATATAAGTATCCCAAAATTGAATATTCAATTGTTTTTTCTGATATGTTGAACCAATTACTCCCACACCAGCCGACTCAATATTATTTTTATATTGTGATGGTTTTCCATTGACATCAACTCCCACTGGATAAATTCCGATACTTTCGCCAGTATCAAACCACCGAACTGTTGAGCGGGGCGAAATTCGCCAAATATACTCCCCGTGCAGGCTTAGGTTTTTCCATTCTTTTACATCCAATGCGGCAGCTTCAATAAGTGTTGGACGCATTCGACCATCTTGTGGATTGATAAAAGGTGTTTGTGGGATTTGTCGTCCAATAGTTAAAATTGACTTTTTCCCTGCGTGAATCTTTATGAATAACTCTTCGAGGCGGTCTAAATCTTCGTGGTCATTGGGGCGTTCAATATCAAATAATCCAATTTCATAACGATTTACTTGGTTTGTTTTTGGGTCAGATTTTGCTAAGTCAGAAGATTTTAGATTAAACATAAAAAAGCCGCTAATTCCAACTTGAAAATGTTTTAAAATCTTTGGTGTTTCATACCCAATACCCGCACCAATTCCCCAAGCATGATAGTCTGTCAGGTCTCCTTTATTGACCGTTGCCGACATATATGAGCGTGCATGACCGTAAAAGCGTCCTTTTTCAAAAAAATGGCTTAATGTATTTGTGTCTTTTTCTGCTTCATGGTAAGCGTGAATTCCTTGTGCAATAGTTATGTTTATGGAAATAAAAAATGACCAAACAACATAATAAAAATTGATTCTTCTCATAATTTGATACTATTATGGGTACAAAAGTATCAGTTACAAGTTTTTATGTTCGTGACAAATGTTACATTGAAAAAATATTATTAATTCTTTTTTAATCTTTACTCGAATGTTGCCATAAAAAAAGTATTCAATAAGTTTTACCTCATTGAATACTTCGTACTAATACTTATAAATCATAGGTTGTTGTACTCAAAAATCTTTATACAAATTGATAATCTACGCCCGAAACTTGACTTAGTAAGTCTTGCGGAGCATCCAAAATCTTGGCATCGTGCCTTAATACTGGGGTAATAGGTGAGAATTTTTGTAAATATTCTTTCATCATACTGTGTAACGTAAAGGCAGTATTTGTGCCTTCTTTTACACCTTTCATGCGACAAAGCATATCGTCGGGGTCGCCATCACGTTCACAGGCACATAAAATATAACTTTTGGTTAAATCGAGTGCTTGACCAGCAATCGTAACTTTTTGAACTCGATGCCCAACTCGTTCAAAAGCCTTAAATTCGACTTGCATTCCTTTGAAACGTATCAACCAACCGCCAAAACGCTTGGAAGCATCTTGGGCAAATACATTTTGTAACTCTTTTTCGAGCCAATCCATGATTTGTTGACCATTTGCTTTGGCGGTTCTGATAGTAGAATCAACGGGAAGCATATCGTATAAATAGCCTTCGGTAATGGCTACTTTGCCATCTTTTCCAGCGGTGCGTGGTGGGCAAAAACGAAAACCATTCGATAGTACCACATCTGCATTGACTTTCCATTTAAGAGCATCCACAATCATGGTATCAATGGTGTTTTCTACTACAAAATTTCGATAAAGCGGTACGGTACTGTATCCAAGTATTTTGTTAATTTCTTCTTTGTAAGGTTTTTCTATTTCCTCAATAATATCCAAAACTTCCTTTTTTGCAGGAAATTTTTGCGGACTTACTTCGATGAGTTGATATTTTTCGCCAGTAATTTTTCCATTTTCGACCTTTAAATCCAGTCTTCCAACGAAAGAACCAAAAGCACCAGGTTCAACAATTTTTGAGTATTCGGCTTGAATCGGTTTGCGTACTCGCTCGTGCGTATCTGCTCCGAAAATATAATCAACGCCTTTGCAATCAGGGTGATTTCCGAGAGCAATTTGTTGCGAAAGTCCGAGATGCGAAAGAATAATAACAAAATCACATTGTTCTTGTTCTTTCAATAGTTCAACATACTGTTTTAGATTTTCTTCGGGTTTTGTATAAATAATTCCCTTGCTATAAAGTGGTGACTGGCGAAGCGGCACGAGTGGGTCAGTATAACCCAAAATGCCAATTTTTACGCCCAAACGATGCACAATTTGGTAAGGTTGGAAAATCAATTCTCCTTTCTTTCCATCGCCTAAATCGTGATACATATTGGCACAAACTTTCGGAGCGAGCAAGCCGCCCATGAGTTTCTGCATATTTTTTTTGTAGTAAACCACTTCCCAGTTCCCTGGCAAATACATGTCATAATTGAGGGCATTGAGCAAAGGAACAAAAGCCTGTCCAGTAGTTTTTACCGAAAGCATACTACCCTGAAACATATCGCCCGTGTCAATCGTGATGGTATTTTCTGGGTTTTCTTTCTTCAACACATCCAAAGCTGTTGCCAAATGAGCATAACCACCTGTTTTGCGAAAAGTTAGTTGGTTGTTTTCCCAAAATAATTCATCATGGGCGTGAAGCTGGCAATGCACATCGGTTGTTTGTAGAAAAGTAATTGTGCCATTTTTGGCAGTTTCTTTGCCATTTATTGCCGAAACCGTAGTTTCATTATTGGCTATTAAAGCACTTGGAGTTCCCACAGCAGCAGTAGCCAGAAGTCCCGATTGTAAGAATTTTCGTCTTGATTGCATTTCTGATATTTTTTAAAATCCTGCTTTAATATATGACCAACCTTGCTCTTGTTTTTCGATGATTTCGACCAAACCCGCTGGCACAAACCCTGCCTTCGGAAAGATTTGCTCTTTGGTCAATTTTTGTTGTTTCAGAGAGTTTTCGCAAACCACAAACGAAACACCTTGCTCGATGAGATTATTGATTTCGGGTTCAAATTGGCTTTTGCCTTTTATCACCATTCCCAAACCTTTATTATGCACAACCACTTCAATTTTAGCAGTCGGCCAAACTGTAAGCACATTTGTTAGTTGTTTGGTCAATGCTCGATATGCAACCGTATCGGGTGTAGCAAGATGAAAAACTACTCGATGTTCTTTAACATTCTTTTGTTTTTGGGCAAAAACTTCGGTTGATGCAAATATTAAAAATGCAAATAATAATAGATTGATGGTTTTCATTTGAAAATATTTAAGGTTGATTATTTTGATTTTTTATGGGCTTCTTTCCATTCTTTGATTGGCTTGTAAGGGCCGTATTTATGCTGTTGTTCAGAGAATGGGTCAGCGTAAGGGCCAAAAGGATGGTCGAAAGGTTTGCCTGCAATATTTGGCCAATCCTTGCTTAAATCTTTGGCTGGGCGTGGTTGAGAATTGACAAAAGCGGCCAAATCCCAAGCTTCTTCGTCGGTGAGTTGTGGGCGTTCGTAAGTTGCACCGAGCGGCATATTATATTTTACATAACCTGCAAAATTGGAGATTCGGTATAAGCCTGCACCATGATTATAACTATTTTTGCCCCAAAGTGGCGGATAAGTATAGCTTTTGCCATTTTCGGCTAATATTCCCTCGCCGTTTGCTTGGTGGCACGACTGGCATTTTTGTTCATAAACTAACCGCCCTTTTTCGGGGTCGTTGGCACGTTTTAGTCCTTTTACTTTAAAAATTCCAGCTCCACGAGGCGTAGTTTTCTTAGGTACGTCTGAGCCTACCCATTTTATATAAGCCAAAATTGCTTTCATTTCTCGACTTGTTGAATCGAGTGCTTTGCCGTTTAGGCTTCGTTCAAAACAATCATTGACACGCTTTATTTGGTTTTCAACTGCTCCTGAACGCTCTCTAAATTTTGGATAATTGGCTTGTACCGCAAAATAATTATTTCCCCAAGGTTGCGTTCCTGCATTCAAATGGCAGTTTTGGCAATTCATACCATTAGATATTTGCGAAATACTACCTTTTGGCCCTAAATATTCGGAAGTATGGGCAATGAGTTCTTTACCATATTTGACCAGTTTTTGTTCTTCGGGTTCGAGTTTCATTATTCGCCAATCGGCTGGGGCTGTCCAAAGTTGAACAAAATTTGTGTCGATTTTTGCAACTTCGGGCTAAATTACTCAAAGGTACAATTTTCCCATCGGGTTGTTTGTAGGATTTTTT
>JAFEIL010000050.1 GCA_017495105.1 Emticicia sp.
ATTATATAAAAGCTTCATTATATTCGTTAAAAGTAAAAAAAATAAATGATTTCTGATAATTTAACAAAGAATCTTTAATTAATTGCACTCAATTTCTGCAAAGCACCTTTCAAACCTTTCTCGATAGCTTTAAAATATTCGATTTCTATATCAAAAAATATAAATGCACTATTGAAGTTTCCTGTAAGAAGTTGTTTATAATGGTGATATGCTACTTTGATTAGCGGTATAAAAATTACCTGCCTCTCAGTTTGGGTGAAGGGTAATACAATATTGAATGATGTACTTCTTACGGTGAAAAACTTGATGAGATTAGAGTAAAATTAAGGCTTTATACTTAATTACAACCCTGTATTTTTGCTAAAAAAACTTCGCTTGGCCCTGCACTAAATGGCGGATTAAGCGAAATACTTTTTCCTGCATAATAATTGGTGGGAGTAGTAATATTTGCCTGACTCGTAATGGTTTCACTGGCTGAATAAGTTCCTGCAGCTTGCGAAATATTTCCGTAAACTAAGGTAAGGCTACAACTTGGAGTCTCGATTTCCCAAAAACCTCTTCCATAGGTACCAACTCTTAGTTTTCCACCAATTTTTGAAAGTTCTACTTCATTGACTGCCACTTGAGGCAAACCCGTTCCGAACAAAGTCCAAGTAGGATTTGCTAAATTTCTGTAATAAACCCCAATATTCATACCTACATAGATACCTTCAGTTGTGAAATCATCTACAACGACACTTCTCCCCGCAATCGCAGGTAAGCCAGCCGAAATATTTGTAAAAGTAGCTCCTGCATTCGTCGAAAGCAAGACAGGTTGAGTTGTAGAAGTGGTGGTTATCCAAACTCGTGTAGGGTCATTATACTTCACAGCAATATCAGTAATAGTGGCTGGTGCAGTGTAAGTTGACCAAGTTGTACCACCATTTGCGGTTCGGTGCAAGGTTGTTCCGAGAGAGGCATAAATATATTTGTCATTTGATGGGGCAACAGCTAATTCATTTAAATTCCCCGTTACGGGTGAAATCGCCGTCCAATTTGTACCTGAATTAATTGTTTTGTAAACAGCATTCCAGCCACCATAGGCGGTCGTCGAACTCGTCGGGTGCCATGCCAAAGGCGTAATCCAGTTACCTCCAGTAGGCTTTGGTAAACCGGAATATGAATTACCTCCATTAGTGGTTCTGTAAATACTCCCATTTTGCGAAGTGCCAATCATACGTAGATGATTAGTGGGGTCAATGATAACATCCATTCCATCGGCACCGAGCCAATCTACGAAATTCCCTCCTGATTGGCGAGCCACAGTTCCGTTATCCTGAGCTCCACCTGCCATCACATTGGCATTGGTAATACTAGAAGCAATCCGATACAATTGTCTGATTCCAAGACCCGTAGATAGGTCTGTCCAAGTATTTTGGGCAGCATAAGAAGTTCTATAAATTCCTCCATCACTTCCCGAATAAAGCGTAGTACCCACATATTCTAAGGCATGAACATCAGCGTGATTATAACCTACTGTATTTGGGTAAGACCAAACAGTTTGTTGAGTAAAAGATGTTCCGCCGTTGGTGCTTCTCCAAACAATAATTCCTGCGATAGACAAATCATTTACATTAGATGGATTTACCGCAATGGCCATATCATAAGTAGCTTGTCCGCCAGCCGTTGTGCTTGTATATCCAAAATAATTAGTCCGTGCCGCCACATCTCCGATGACAGTAGTAGTAAAGGTTAGTCCCGAATCTGTACTTTTATACAATCGCCCAAACTGACTTCCATTGGCTTGTACGGCATAAACTACATTGGCATCATTTGAACTTACACCTAATAGTGTACGTCCTGAATTGGTAATTCCTGAAGTTATAGCGTTCCAAGTTGTACCACCATCAGTTGAGCGATGAATTGTTGTAGTAGAAGCCGAATTTCCTGAGGAATACATTATGTTTGGGTCATTTGGTTTAAATTCAATATCTTCGACTGAAACCATAGACAGTCTTAGAGTCCAACTTGTGCCACCATTTGAAGATTCATGAATTCCTGAACTAGAAGTTGCATATATTTTATTGCTATTGGTTGGATGAACCAATATTTTTTTGGTTGAAATATTACTGGCAGCCATTGTTCTCCAAGTAATACCTGCATCTGTAGATTTAATAACTCCTACACCAGTAGCTGCTGCATAAATTGTATTTGTATTAGAAGGGGCAATAGCAAGATTAAAAACATTCATATAAATACTGTTATTGTCAACAAGCGGAGTCCATGATGTACCTCCATTCGTAGTCTTCCAAATACCACCACCTGGCGAAGAAATATAAATAATATTTGTATTAGTCGGATTTACAGCCACACTCGTAACTCGTCCTACACCTGGATTCCAGCCCGAAGTATAAGTAAAACTTTTAGGGCCGAGCTCTACCCATGCAGCTGATGATGAAAGCGGAGAAATTTGAGCGGCTTTCTTGAAAGCTTCTTGCTCGACCAAAGCCGATATTCGATAGCCTTTTTCATCTAAATGGAATTTTTGCTCGAATTTCCATCTTTCATAATGCTTTTGGTCTTTCTTTTGCTGAGTGGTATCGGTCTCGTTGGCGATAAACAAATCGGCTAAATTTTGGATTTCTGTAAAACTTAAATCATTCCGATTAATGATTTCATAAATTGTCTTCTGAGCAAAAACATTATTAAAAGTAAACAGCAAAAGAAATAGCCAATAATGCCGTCTTTGTACAATTGTTAACATTATTTAATAGTATTGGATAGGAGATAAAGGTTTAATTAAACTCCGTTTATTTACTCTAACGAGTTTATTTAATTTGAGATTATAAAATTACCAATAATCCTAAATTTTTACAATATTCTTATCAAACGATTATTAAAGAATAATTGATTCAAAAAATTAAAAAAAAGTCTGCTACTCCAAAAGCAACAGACCTATAATTATTATTCGTTCTTGTATTTTTAGGGCCGTCCGGTATTGACATTTAATTCGACAAATACTCGTTGTTGGCTCGAAACCTTCACAGTTTTCTCAATACTTGTTTTTACACTAAAAGCCAGTGCATTTTGTATGGCAGACTCTAAATATACTTTATAAGACCCATCTTCTACCTCAAATAAAAAAACACCAGTTCGGTTAAGTTTTTTTCTTAAGGGGGCTATATAACTGTTTTCACTACTTAATATAACAGTATACTCACCGTAAATCCTATCCAATTCTTCATTGGTTAATCTGCATGGATTGTCGCTATTAGGGTCTATAGCATATCCACACAGTGGGCCAATACTTACCTTACCTTCAATAATCCCCAAAGGTCTTACATCTGCGGCAGTACATCCTATTAAAATAAGCATTAAAAACAAATATATCAATTTCATAATCTCTACCTATTTAGGTAAATAACTGGCTATTATTTAAACGATTTAGGTTCTATTTTTATTAGAAAGGTTGGGAAGAGATAAAAATGAGAAAGATTATTTTTAATCATTTTGTACCAAACACCTTCTTTAAAGCACTTTTCATACCTTTTTCGATAACTTTATAATCTTCGATACCTTTTCCTATATAAATAAAAGCGATGCTAAAATCTCCTATAAGTAATTGTTTATGAAGACGATAGGCTTCTTTCATACGGCGGCGAATGAGATTTCGGTCAACGGCGTGCTTAAATTGACGCTTAGGGACGGAGAATAAAACTTGGGTAGCATTTTGAGGAGAAAGACTTAAATCAGCTTCGGCGGAAATTTGAGGCCGAAAAACCACACGCATCGGATATGAAAACACTCCTCCATTGGCAGTATTTTTTCTGTCAAAAAGGGCTTCGATAACCTTTACACTACAAAGACGCTCGTCTTTTTTAAATGTTTTTCGCAAAATGTCGGGCGAACGTTCACGTTCGCATTTATGAAAATTATTAACTGAACGAAGTAAAACTTCATTCCACAAAAAAAGCCACCCAAAAGGCGGCTCAAATATCTTTATTATCAAATAGCTTTGATAAAATTTCTATTTTAAGAAAAAATCTTATTTGTGCTTTTTCTCATCAGAAACAGATAATCTCTTTCTACCTCTTGCACGACGTGCAGAAATTATTCTTCTTCCGTTAGCTGTTTCCATACGCTCACGGAATCCGTGTTTATTACGACGCTTTCTATTTGATGGTTGGAATGTCCTTTTCATTATATTTTTGTTATTTTTGTTCTTTGAATCCTAAATTCGGGAGTGCAAAAGTACTACTATTTTTTAAAACCACAAAATCCTAAAGAAAAAAACTATATGAAATACAAAATATATTCAAAAAACAAAGCATCTCACTTCATTAACATTGAATGTAGTATCGAAAACATTTGCTCTCAAGAAGTCGAACTACAATTACCAGCTTGGCGACCTGGACGTTATGAATTACAAAATTTTGCTAAAAATATTCAAAAATTTGAGGTTTTTAACGAAAATAACCAAAAACTAAAAGCGTCAAAAATCACGAAAGACCGCTGGAAAGTACAAACTAACGGAGCCACTTGCGTTGTAGTCAAATATAATTATTTTGCCAATATAATCAATGCAGGGAGCAGTTTTGTCGATGAAAATATTCTGTATGTAAATCCAGTAAACCTCTGTATTTATGCCGAAGGCTACATCAATGAACCTTGCACATTAGAATTATACAAAGCTGATAATCAAGAAATTGCGGGATTGAATGACCAACAAAAACTTGATAATGATAAAGTAAGTATTTCGTTTAATGATTTTTACCATTTGGCAGATTCGCCTTTTATCGTCAGTTCAAATCTAAAGCATGATTTTTACGAAGTCGGAAAAGTACAATTTAACATTTGGTTTGAAGGAAATCTTTCAAGAGAAAATTTGCACCAAATAAAAATCGATTTTAAGAAATTTACAGAAGAACAAATTAAACTTTTTGGAGAATTTCCTGAAAAAACTTATCACTTTATTACTTGGATTTTACCGATACCCTATTATCATGGAGTCGAGCATCGCAGCTCTACTATGCAAGTTTTGGGGCCAGATAATCAGGATTTTGACGATTCACCGCCTGCAGATATTTACATTGATTTACTCGGCTTGGCTTCACACGAACTTTTCCATGCTTGGAATATTTGTAAACTTCGCCCCGTTGAGCTTCTTCCTTACGACTATACGAAAGAAAATTATTTCTCAACATGCTTCGTTGCAGAGGGCGTAACGACTTATTACGGAGATTTGATGCTTTATCGTTCGGAGATTTTCGATAAAAATCAGTATTATAAAGAATTGGAAGCGTATTATAAACGTCATTTCGATCACGCTGACAGTGCCTCACAATCACTTTTTGAATCTTCATGGGATTTGTGGCTCGATGGCTATACACAAAGTATTCCAGACCGCAAAGTTTCAGTGTATCATAAAGGAGCTGTCGCCGCTCAGATTTTGGATTTGCATCTACAACGAGTTTCGGAAAAAAATCGCTCGATTGATAATGTAATGGCTTTGATGTGGCAGCGTTTCGGAAAATCTGAAAATGGCACTCCACTAAAAGGCTACACTTTGCAAGATTATAAAGATATTTGTGAGGAAGTGGCCGAAGAATCGCTTGATTGGTATTTTGAAAAATGTATTTTCGGCACAGAATCTCTTTTTGATTTACTCAACAACTATCTGCAAGATATTAATTTACAGATAGTTAGAAACGAAGAAGGACTGGTTAAATTAGAAATTCTTAGCTAAATATTACCACAAACATTCTCAATTATACATTATTCATTATCAATTAAAATAAATGTATTCATTCGATTACGACTACCGTATCCGCTATGCCGATATTGACCAAATGGGCTATATGTATTATGGAAACTACGCTAAACTCTACGAAATTGGTCGAGTAGAAGCCCTGCGTTCGTTGGGACTTCGTTACCGAGAATTAGAAGAAACTGGCATCATTATGCCAGTTTATGAAAATAAATCACGCTTTATTTCGCCCGCCAAATATGATGATTTAGTAACAATTCGAGTGATTATTAAGGCATTACCTAAGGTAAGAATTATATTTCACTATGAAATATATGATGAGCAACAAACGCTTTTACACACTGGCGAAACCACATTGGTTTTTGTAAAAACATCAAACAATAGAATTACGACTTGTCCAAAAGAAATTACTGATAGATTATTGCCTTTTTTTAAGTAAAGCAATTTTTCAAATTGCTCAAAACAAATGAGCCACCTCAAGAAAGAAGTGGCTCATTATGTATAAAAGGGAACAATTTAAAAAATTATTCTACAACTTCGGATGTTTTTTGTGAAAATCAGTCGCATCTTGGTAAGCTTTTGCCACTTGTAAAAGCTTTGCTTCACCAAATAATTTACCCATAAAAGTAATACTCAAAGGTCGGCCTTCCGAGCGAAAACCATTAGGCAAAACCACACATGGATGACCAGTAAGGTTGGTCATAGTTAAATTTTTACTAAATGATGGCGTGATATAGACATCAAATCCTTTCAGCGTTTTATCTAATTCTTGAATCAATAAAGTACGATGGCGATTGGCTTGTAAATATTCAACTGCAGGCACAAATCGAGCTGAACGAAAGGCATTTGGCCAAGCGTTCTTGCTTTGTCTCACCATCAAATCATCCTTGCCTAAGCGAGTCAAATCATCAAAAGCAGCGGCAGCTTCAACACCCAACAAAAAACTAATTTCATTCGATGGTAAAGTTGGTAACTCAATCGGAATTAGCTCTGCACCAAGTTTTTTGAGTGTGACCAAAGTAAGCGAATCGGTCGTTTTATTGGGAGATTTTCTTTCAAAATCGCTTTTTACATAAGCAATTTTCATGCCTTTTATCCCTTGCGTTCCATCATAATTAAAGGGAGCTTTCATACAAGTAAAATCCTGATTATCAACTCCTTGAATAGTATTCATAACAATTGCACAATCTTCAACTGTGCGGCAAATTGGCCCCAATTTATCCATACTCCAACTTAAAGCCATCGCACCTGTGCGAGGTACACGCCCAAAAGTTGGACGCAAGCCGGTGGTTCCGCATTCGGTTGAAGGCGATACAATCGAACCTAGCGTTTCACTACCGATAGCAAAAGGTAAAAGTCCAGCCGAAACTGAAGAAGCCGAACCCGCCGATGAACCACTCGAACCACGTTTCAAGTCCCACGGATTTAAAGTTTTTCCGCCAAACCAAACATCGCCCATTGCGAGTTCACCCAAGGTCAATTTGGCACAAAGAACTGCTCCCGCTTGCTCCAAACGCTGAATAACAATAGCATCTTTATCAATTATTTGATCTTTAAAAGGCACCGAACCCCAAGTTGTTTTATAACCTTTTACAGCCAATAAATCTTTTGCACCATACGGAATCCCGTGAAGAAAACCTCGATATTTGCCTGCCTTAATCTCAGCATCGGCTTGAGCAGCTTGTTTTAAAGCCAAATCTTCTGTAATCGTAACCACACAATGCAGTTGACTATCATATTTTTTTAGTCTTTCTAGAAAAAACTTTGTCAATTCAATAGATGTAATCTGCTTGGTTTTGAGTAATTCACCCAATTCTCGCACCGAATAAAAAGCCAAATCTTCACGCGTGGCGGGTAATTTGACGGCTAAAATTTGTGAGGCCTTGAAAGGTAAAAAGTTTTTTTCAAACTCAAAACCCAAAGGAAGCGGATTGAAATACAAAGCCGGCGAAACGCTATTATCAAGCGACACCTTTCGCATGGCTTCAAAATCTTTTTGGTTATCTCGCAAATCATTGAGCATTGAATCAGCTTCGGCATCGGTAAAATCAAGTCCTAATATTTTCTCGGCTTGATTGATTACTTCAACTGTCAAAGGCGGATTTTCGACAACTTTAGTGATGAATGCTCCCAAACCAAGCGAAAATAAACAGGCTACGGGTAAAATTAGTTTTTTCATTATGCTGATGATTGTTTTTTCCACAATTTAGGTAAAAGCGGAGTTTTTGAAAAGAGTTTTTAGATTTTATTATTAGAACTAATTTCTGAGTATATTTGATTTTCGGTTTATCAACAAAATTTCAATCAATGAAAAAAATATTTCTATCATTCAGTCTAATTGTGGCCCTACCGGCTCTTCCATCGGGTGAGGGTGGAGCTTGTCTTTTCGCTCAAACATCAAATAGCGTTAAAAAACACATTGATTTTTTAGCATCTGATAAACTCGAGGGGCGTGGAACTGGAACGGAAGGAGGTAAAGCTGCAGCAAAATATATAGAAAAACAATTCAAAAAAATCGGACTAAAACCTTACGGCGATAAAGGCACTTACTTACAAGAATTTCCTGCTAAAAAAGGTTTACCACCTAATATTAGTTATGTACAAGCCACCAATATTGTCGGTTTTTTGGATAATGGCTCAGATAAAACCATCGTCATTGGAGCTCATTACGACCACCTCGGCAAAGGCGACCAAGGGAGTTCACTGGAAGCAAATTCGGTTGGAAACATTCATAATGGAGCAGATGATAATGCTTCAGGAACGGCTGGATTGATAGAAATGGCAAAGTTTTATGCAAAAAACAAAATCAAGGAAAAACACAATTTTTTATTTATCGGTTTTTCGGGCGAAGAATTGGGTTTAATTGGTTCAAAATATTATGCTGATAATGCTACAATCGATTTAAAATCAGTCAACTGTATGATAAATATGGACATGATTGGTCGTTATCGTGATGATAAAGGCTTGACGATTGGTGGTTGGGGAACGAGTAGCTTTTGGGGGAAAAATATACCACAACTAGCTATGAATCAAGGGGTTAAATACAATGTTGACTCAGCAGGAGTTGGGCCTTCTGACCACACTTCATTTTATCTCAAAAACCTTCCTGTATTGTTTTTCTTTACAGGAGCTCACCAAGAGTACCACAAACCAAGTGATGATGCAAACTTGATTAATGCCGAAGGAGAAGTAAAGGTTTTAGGTTTAGCAAAAAGCGTTATTGAGAAAATAGAAGTAGCCCCGAAACTTGATTTTATACAAGTGGCAAACAATCCACACGCAGGAAATGCCCGTAGTAGTTTTAAGGTTACGATGGGTATTATTCCTGACTACGCTTATGACAAAGGCGGGGTGAGAATCGACGGAGTAAGTAAAGGTCGCCCAGCAGAAATAGCAGGTATCCAAGCGGGCGACATAATTATGAAACTAGGAGAAAACTCAACTACCGATGTACAAGAATATATGAAAGCACTCGGAAAGTTTGAAAAAGGACAAACAATTGATGCCGAAATAAAACGTGGGGCAGAAAAATTGATTTTGAAGATTACTTTTTAAACCTTGCAGAATTGACAAATTTGCGGTTCGATGAATTGCAAGTTTGTCAATTCTATCTAAAACACCAATTCTAAACCCAATTTATCTCTCAATTCTAATAAAGCAGGGTTTTTATTGGCCAAATATTCAAATTTTTCTTGTGCCGTGTAAGGTCGGCGTTCGGTGCTAGATTCTACAATTTCAGAGACAATTTGTATCAAAGCATTTCTCAAACGTTGACGCAGAAAAGTAGCTAACTCTTGTTTCAATTGTACCAAGGTATCCATCTGAATTTGGTTATCCAACTGCAACTTAAATGTTGTACCTTCCAATACAAACTCACGATTGAGCATAACTTTCAAAGTCTCAATATCTCGTTCATTAGCAAATTCAATCAAGGCTTGTTGAGCAACTTCATAGGTGAATGAGTCGTTAAAATTAGGCAAAATCGGCTCATTATCAACACTTTGCACTTCAGTTTTTGGATTAAAAACAGTAGTTTCAATATCAACCGTAGAGCGAAGTTTTGAAGAAGCCATCGAAGGGCGAACAGTAGGCTGTGCACTCGGAGCAGTACTCGGCAAATTAGGAGTAACTGGCCTTGCAGGCATGGCAGGAATCGACTGCACGTAACTTGGCTGTGCTTGGGAAGTTGTAGTAGCAATAGCAGTAGCTACGACCGATTTCTGTTCAGAACTCTCAGCCCTTACTAGTGATTGTAAAGCTACTGAATTACTATTTTTTTTTTCGTCCCCGTTGTTGGGTAGCTCACTCAGCGTCAAAACTTGATTAATCTGCGAAAGTTTCATCAGCCCAATTTCAACGTGCAAACGCTGATTTTTGGCAGATTTATAATTTATATCAAGCTTACTACCAATACTTAATGAAGAAAATATATAACCTAGCGATAATTTAGCCGATTGCTCGACGTATCTTTGTTGAATAGAATCTGCCACCTGCAAAAGTTTTACTGTTTGCGGGTCTTTACTCACCATTACATTTCTGAAATGTTCATTCAAGCCCACCACAAATTGGTGTCCATCAAAACCTTTTTCCAAAATTTCATTGTACAATAAAAATGCTTCCGATACTTTTCCTGCCGATAAAGCATCAGTCATGCGGAAGTAATAATCATAATCAAGAATATGTAAATTTTCTAAGACAGCCTGATACGTAAGTCCATTACCCGAAGAAAAAGTTACATTCAAATCAAACATCGAAAGGGCATCACGCAAACCACCATCGGCTTTCTGAGCAATCAACTCAAGTGCTTGATAATCAGCTTTTACAGCTTCTTTTAAAGCTACATTAGCCAAATGATCAGCAATGTCTTTTATTTGAATACGGTTAAAATCAAAAATCTGACAACGACTCAGAATTGTTGGCAAAATTTTATGTTTTTCGGTGGTTGCTAAAATAAAAATGGCATAGCTTGGAGGCTCTTCGAGTGTTTTCAAAAAGGCATTGAAAGCCGATGCAGAGAGCATGTGAACCTCATCGATTATATAAATCTTGTACTTGCCCGATTGTGGTGGAAAACGAACTTGGTCAGTCAGATTTCTAATGTCTTCGACCGAGTTATTGGAAGCCGCATCGAGCTCGTGAATATTAAACGAGGCATTATTATTGAAACTCTTGCAAGAATCACACTCATTACATGGTGCAATATCTTCGGTAAGATTTTGACAATTGATGGTTTTGGCCAAAATTCTGGCACAAGTTGTTTTACCTACACCACGTGGACCACAAAACAAAAATGCTTGTGCCAAATGATTGGTGCGAATGGCATTTTGCAAAGTAGTTGTGATGTGCGACTGACCCACAACTGCATCGAAAGTTATAGGGCGATATTTTCGAGCAGAAACAACAAATTTATCCATATCGCAAGTTACAAAAAAAATGGAATTTTAGTAGATTTTCACACACAGAATCGTTTGATTTATTTACTTTTGTGGCGAAAAAATAAAGATTTATGAATAACAAACTAACGATAAAGGCATTTAATCACATAGCTATACAAATATCTGATGTTGAAAAAAGTCGAGATTTTTACTCTGAAACCCTTGGCTTAAAAGAAATCCCAGCTCCAGCTTTCGATTATCCCGTTATTTGGTTTAGTCTTGAAAATAGCCGAGAGTTGCATCTTATTGGAAGAAAACCCGAAGCTCCCTTTACTCCGGTAAGAAGCAATCATTTTGCACTAGAAGTGAGCGATATCTATTTAGCAGAAAAGATTCTGAAAGAAAATGAAGTAAATTGCTTGCCGATTAAATCACGCCCAGATGGGATTTTGCAGCTATTTCTGACCGACCCAGATGGAAATTTTATTGAACTTTGTCAGATTTGATTTCCAAACATTGATTTCAAAGCATCCCAAAGTGTTTGTTTCAATTCTCTGCTTGTTTCGAGTACCCGAAGTTCGTCTGATAATAGAAAATCAACCCCTGCTACATTTTTAGGTTGGTAAATATTCAGTAGAATATTCCAGTTTATTTTACCCAAACCTACACCAAAACTTACAAATTTCTTTGTTACATTCTGAGATAAAAAAGACTGATAATCAAGTGTTTGTACTTTGCTCAATTCCACTAGATCAACTTGGTCAAGTGTTAGTCCAATTGCTCCGAGAATTTTCACCAAAAGTGCTTTTTCTGATTCTGAAATCGTATCGGTCAGAATCAAAACTTGATTTCGAACTTTGAATGTTGGAATCGCAAGCTTCGCTACTTTCTTTGGAGAAATTAGGTCAGAAACTGACTCTTGCACAATTGCTTTTTTCTCAACAATAGTTTCTGTTTCCGTAACTTTTGGGCTTTCGGCAACTACATTTTTGTAGAGAGTTTCTTTGCTAAAAAGATAATTGGCAAGATTCGAGGTCATGATTTTGATATTATAAAACAGTTGCGTCGACAATCTGATTTTCAACCTGTCATTTCACAACACAAACAAGTTAGAAACTTGTGTTACAAAATAAATGTGCCCTACTTTTTGAATATGGCACATTTAAAATCAAAATGAATTATATTAGCTTAACGCACAATGATTTCTTCACGGTCTGGACCTGTTGAAATAAAGCTAATCGGCACTTGAAGTTCTGCTTCCAAATAGGTTACATAATCAGCCAATTCCGTAGGAATTTGGTCGAATTTACGCATTCCTTCAAGCGAACAAGCCCAACCTTTAAAAGATTTGTAGATTGGCTCTACATGAGTATCGGTCAAATCGAAAGGCATTTGCTCAGTTATAGTACCATCTGGTAAGCGGTAGTGTGTACAAATATTTACCTCATCTAAGAAATTCAATACGTCAACTTTCATCATAATCAATTGCGTTACGCCATTGAGCATGATGCTATATTTGAGTGCAGGCAAATCTAACCAACCTGTACGACGAGCTCGGCCAGTTGTTGCCCCAAACTCACGTCCTTCTTGGCGGATTTTTTCACCAAGGTCGTTATCTAATTCTGTTGGGAACGGCCCGCTTCCTACACGTGTGCAGTAAGCCTTGAAAATTCCGAACACCTCTCCTATCACATTTGGTGCCACGCCCAAGCCTGAGCATACGCCCGCAGCAGTTGTGCTGGAGCTTGTTACAAATGGATACGAACCAAAATCAACATCAAGCAATGAGCCTTGAGCCCCTTCGGCTAATACTTTTTGGCCGCTTTTTATCGAAGCATTTACCACATATTCGGTATCTTGTAAATCGAATTCTTTGATAAACTCAAGAGCGGAGAAAAACTCTTTTTCTGATGCAGCCAAATCATATTCAAAATTGTAAAAATCTAAGATTTGCGTATGTTTAGCAACTAAGGCTTTGTATTTTTCTGTGAAATTTGGAGAAACAATATCACCCAAACGCAAGCCTTGACGAGCAACTTTATCAGAATATGCTGGACCAATTCCTTTCAAAGTTGACCCGATTTTAGCATCGCCTTTGGCTTTTTCATAAGCTGCATCAAGCAAACGGTGACTTGGGATAATGATGGCTGTTTTCTTAGAAATCACCAAGTTCTTCCTTAAATCAAGGTTATATTTAGCTAATCCATCAATCTCTTTTTTGAAAATGATTGGGTCAAGCACAACACCGTTTCCGATGATATTTAAACAATCAGAACGAAAAACACCAGATGGAATTTGATGTAATACGTGTTTATTGCCATTAAATTCGAGTGTATGACCAGCATTTGGGCCTCCTTGAAAACGTGCAACTACTTGATAATCAGGAGCAAGCACATCAACAATTTTGCCTTTGCCT
Source organism: Emticicia sp. (assembly GCA_017495105.1). GTDB lineage: Bacteria > Bacteroidota > Bacteroidia > Cytophagales > Spirosomataceae > Emticicia. Next base: position 13,538 of record JAFEIL010000050.1, read on the forward strand.
TCATCGCCCCATTGTAAGCCTAAAAGAATATCAACCATTTTTATTAATTAAGAAGCGGTACGCCGCCCGTTAGAATTAAGAATTTTTCGAGTAAAAAATACTAAAATTCGATGTATAAAAAAACCGTTTTTTTAATTTCCAAAATTCAAGAAGCAACTTTATTCTCACAGTTTTCTCGCTCACAGCTACCATAAAAAATCAGCGAATGGTGCATAACCTTAAATTTTAGCATATCGCCCACCATATTTTGGATATTCTGCACGCGTGGGTCGCAGAACTCCATTACATTGTGGCAATCAACACAAATGAGGTGGTCGTGTTGCTTCGAGCCGTAAGCTTTTTCGTATTGAGCTAAGTTTTTGCCAAACTGATGTTTTTTAACTAAATCGCACTCGACCAACAAATCAAGGGTATTATAAACCGTAGCACGACTCACTTGATATTTCTTGTTTTTCATAGAAATATACAAATCCTCTACCTCAAAATGATCATTTCTTGAGTAAATCTCTTCCAAAATTGCGTATCTCTCGGGCGTTTTACGGAGCAATTTTGTCTCCATATAAGCCGTAAAAATACTTTTTGCTGATTCAAAATTTGAAGGAGTAGAAACCATTCTATTAAATGCGTTTGACTATAATTTTAGGCTAAAATTACTAATAAAATACAGAACTTCCATCATTTAAAAACTTATTGAGTTAATTAGCTACGTTTATTTCTATCAATTCTCAAATAAATACAAAAATTTCACGCCAACAAAAACGTCGGCATGGATTGTGAACCATACCGACGTTGACTCTGGGTATTAATTCTTACCAAGTATTTTCTAAATCTTTAGCTGTGTATGTATGATTTCTTTCATCATAAGCACTGCCCGAAAGTTTTTTTAACTTTAATGAATCTGATTTCTTGAAAATTTTCATTAACAATGCAAGAGGTGTAAGAAAAATAAAGAAAATAAGACTCAATAAAATGGTTGAATTTATGCGACCCAAAATCTCAGCGATTTTGAGCCAAACCCAAGCGACTTTCTCAGCTACAAAGTCGGAAAATACACCTAAAATACCTAAAATCAAGGCAGTATTGAATAACCATTGAGATTTTAAGAAGTAAAAAAACACCAACAAACCCACAACAATCGTGAGGATGATTTCCTTATTGTTTTGTTTTTTCATTTAAAATAAGGTGTAAATAAATGGAGCAATAGCCGAACCGCCACCAATTACGATTAGTACGCCAATTAATAATAAAACTACAATCATGGGCATTAACCACCATTTTTTGCGTTCTTTAATGAAGTTCCAAAGGTCTGATAAAAAATCCATAGTTATGAAGTCCCCCACCCCAGAGAGGGAGTTTAGTTTTATTAGCTCCCCCTCTGGGGCTTAGGAGAGCTGTCTAATCCAATTGATATTCTTCCTTCCACTTATCGGATTCTGTCCATTGTGGTTGGGTATTTTTGTCGAAAATATAATTTCCTACTACCAAAAAATCCATTTCAGTACGCATTAAGCATTTGTAGGCATCTTCAGGTGTACAAACGATTGGTTCGCCACGTACATTGAAACTCGTATTTACTACAACACCATAGCCTGTTTGCTTTTTAAATTCATTGATGAGTGTCCAATAACGAGGATTGGTTTCGGCATGAACAGTCTGAATTCGTGCCGAATAATCAATATGTGTAATTGAAGGCAAATCTGAGCGTAGAAAATACAATTTCTCCATCATAGGTAGGTTTTCGTAGCTTGCAGGAAATATTGTACGGCGTTTTTCGGCCACCCCATGCACCAAAAGCATATACGGCGAAGGCGTTTCGCATTCAAAATATTCTTGCACATCTTCAGCCAAAACCGAAGGGGCAAACGGACGGAATCCTTCTCGATATTTGATTTTTAGGTTTAATTTTTTTTGCATTTCTGCATTACGAGCATCTCCCAAAATACTTCGTCCACCTAAGGCACGAGGACCAAATTCCATGCGTCCTTGAAACCAGCCGATTACATTTCCATCTGCCAGTAATGAAGCCGTTTTTGCCGCTAAAGCATCAAAATCCTCGAAACGTTGGAAAGAAGCATTGTATTTTCTCGACATTTGCTCAATCTCAAGATCCGAATACTCAGGACCTAAATATGAGCCTTTCATGGCATCGAGTTTAGTTTTATCGACATTACGTTCTTGACCAAAATAAATATGATATGCTGCCTGTGCTGCTCCTAAAGCACCACCAGCATCACCTGCTGCGGGCTGAATATAGACGTTTTCAAAGATTTTTGTTTTCTGCAATTTGCCATTTGCTACGCAGTTGAGAGCTACTCCACCCGCCAAACAAAGATTTTTTGAACCTGTGAGAAGTTTGGCTTCTTGAGCCATTTTTATGACAACTTCTTCGGTCACTTCTTGAATAGCTAAAGCAAAATCACAGTGAATTTGCTCCAATAAACTTTCTGATTCACGACGTTTGAATCCTAGTACTGCTGCCCATTTATCGTCATAAACCATTCTGAGACCTGTGGCATAGCTAAAATATTCTTGATTTAACCAAATAGAGCCATCGTCTTTGATTTCGATGAGTTTGTTTTTGATAATATCCACAAAACGAGCTACTTGTTCTGAGCCGTGACTGCCATACGGAGCCAAGCCCATGAGTTTGTATTCGCCAGAATTTACTTTGAAACCACAATAATAGGTTACAGCAGAATAGAGAAGCCCCAATGAATGAGGAAAACGCAATTCTTTCAGAATCGTCATGTCTTTACCTTTTCCGTAACAAATCGAAGCAGTCGCCCACTCTCCTACTCCATCAATCGTCAATACAGCAGCTTCTTCAAACGGCGAGGGATAAAATGCACTTGCTCCGTGCGAAAGATGATGTTCGGGAAAAAGAAGTTTAGCTTTTTTCTTGTTGTAACTACCAATTTTCTCTAATTCCTCGTGAAGCATTCGCTTCAAAAACATCTTTTCTTTTAACCAAACAGGAATTGAAGTAAGAAAAGACTTTAAGCCTTTTGGTGAAAAACCATAGTAAGTCTCAAGTAAACGCTCAAATTTTAGGAGAGGTTTATCGTAAAAAACAATGGCATCAATTTTATCGAGAGTAAGACCAGCGTAATCGAGGCAAAACTTTACGGCATTACTTGGAAAGGCTGGGTCATGTTTGATACGGGTAAATCTTTCTTCTTGTGCTGCGGCGATGACTTCACCATTTTGAATGATTGCGGCAGCTGAATCGTGATAAAATGCAGAAATTCCTAAAATATTCATCTAAGTGGTTTAGGTAAATTTGTTTAAGCGGGTTGCAAAAATAGCAAAAATATTGCAATTTGTGTATAAACTCATGCTTAACTTATTTTAAGGAAATCGTAAAGCCAACGGCATTGCTTTCGGTAAGTCCAAACTGGATTTTATTTATATGGCTGATTTTTGTAGTTGATTTTTGTTTTACGTTATAAATATCAACAGCATGTTGGGCAAGTTCATTAGACGACTCAACCATACACAAACCGCCAACAACTAAACCTAAACCCATTAAAAGTTTGGGTAAACTCCTGATTTTATAATCTACCTGCTGACCATCTATTGTGGCTGTTGCATCTATCCCTTTGAGGGCTACATAAGCTAATCCAACACCACCAAAGGTAACAACTGGCCCAATAGGTTTTAAAACTTTTGACCACTTATATTTTATTTTGGATTGTTTGGTTGTGCTAAATATTTTTGTAACTTTTCCTCCCGAAAGCTTTATTCCATCTTGATAGATATGTGTAGCAAGAAATTCCCGATTAAAATAAAGTGTGTCAGGTTTCTGTGCAAAACCATTCAAGCAACTATTATATATAACTAACGATACAATAACAAAATACTTCATTAGGAGATTTAATAAAAATTTATTTCCAAAAGAACAATAATGATTAAGATAAAATATTTGCTAGACTCTACCTGTTTTTATGGTATTCAAAATCTGATAGAATTACTATCGTTTAACCCAAACTTTGATAATATGCTAGACTTTTTGCTTTCTTTACAATATGGAATTAAAGACAACTAGGTATCTTTGAAAAGGTTTGTCGCTACTTATTTTGAGTATCATATGCAATGCTTAATAAATATGCGTCGATAAAAGTTCATAAAATTTATAATAAAACCTGCATTTAGGCAAGTAATTCCATAACGATTATACACAAAGCTATAAATTAAAAGATACATTTCTGTTTCATACTTCGGCAAAACCATTTTTACCTAAACCAGTAAATAATCAATCATTGTTAAATATTTTTTTAGGTCACTCAATATCAACTCTCGTCACTTTATTCATACCATCAATACCGCCAAGTTTCTGCATAAGCGTTTCTAGGTGTCTAGTATCTTGTATGTAAAGTTTAATATCGCCCGTAAATATACCATCATTTGTGTCAACTGCCAAAGAACGCATATTGATATGTAGTTCACTTGAAATAACTTTTGAAATATCTTGAATCATGCCCATGCGGTCAAGTCCATCAAGGTGAATGGTTGCCACAAAAGCCTTAGCAACCTGCGATGACCAACGAGCTTTAATAACTCGATTACCATATTGTGAAAGTAACTGCTGGGCATTAGGGCAAGTATTTCGATGAATTTTGATACCTTCATTGACAGTCAAAAAACCAAAAACATCATCGCCAGGAATTGGGCTACAACATTTGGCAAGCGTAAAATCAATTTCTTGTAAATCATCCCCAATAAAAAGTGTGTCAACTCCTTTTACTTTTTTAATTTCTTTCTCAAAACTTTTGGCATCAATATACGCCTTGTTATCCAGTTCAATTTTAGCTTGTTTATTGATTCGAGCGTCTCGGTCAGCTTTAAATTTCTTTATTTCATCCGAATGAATATAGCCTTTTCCGAAACTATAATAAAGGTCGTTATAATCTTTCTTATTGAAATATGCCCGAAGTTGATTTAAAGTTTCGAGGTTATTTTCAAGACCCAAAACCTTAAATCTTTTAGCAATAATTTCTTTCCCATCGCTGAAATATACTTTATTTTCTTCTTTCAGCAAATCTTTAATACGAGCTTTTGCTTTTGAAGTTGTCACAAATCTTAACCAATCTTCTGAAGGTTTTTGACTTTTGGTGGTCAAAATCTCGATTTGATCGCCGTTTTGCATCACATAACTTATCGGTACAAGTTGGTTATTTACCTTTCCAGCAGTGCATCGTTTACCAATATCGGTATGAATCTCAAACGCAAAATCAAGAATTGTTGCTCCTTTACGAAGTACCTTCAAATCACCTTTTGGAGTAAATACAAAAACCTCTTCATTATAGAAATTCCCTCTAAAATCTTCCAAAAACTCTATTGCTGATTTATCTTCAGATTCGAGCGTTTCACGCACTTGATTTATCCAACGATCGAGCGGGGCATCAGTTGAAGTATCATTTCCTTTGTATTTAAAGTGAGCAGCGTAGCCACGTTCTGAAATTTCGTCCATGCGTTCGGTACGAATCTGCACTTCCACCCATTGCCCAGTTTGACTCATTACGGTTGTATGCAAGGACTCATAACCATTGGCTTTTGGAATTGATATCCAATCTTTCAATCGGTCGGGATTTGGCTTATATTCATCAGTAACAATAGAATATGCTTGCCAACAGGCAGATTTTTCTTTTTCGGAAGGAACATCCTGTAAAATAATACGAATCGCAAAGAGGTCAAAGATATCTTCAAATGAAGTATGTTTATTCTTTAATTTATTCCAAATCGAATAGATGTGTTTCGGTCGACCTTTGATAACAAAATTTATTCCTGCATCATTCAATTTTTTCTGGATGGGCTTGATAAAATTCTCAATGAAGCGATCACGAGTAGACTTAGTGGTTTTTAGCTTAAAAGCAATATCCTTGTAAATCTCTGGCTCTGTATATTTTAGATATAAATCTTCAAGTTCGGATTTTATTTTATAAAGCCCCAAACGGTGTGCAAGCGGAGCGTAAATAAAGATAGTTTCGTGAGCAATTTTTAACTGAGAATTTCGAGCCATGCTTCCGAGCGTACGCATATTGTGAGTGCGGTCGGCGAGTTTTATCAAAATCACCCTTACATCTTCTGAAAGCGTGAGGAGCATTTTTCTAAAATTTTCGGCTTGTGCTGATGTTCCTTGCTCAAAACTTCCCCCGATTTTGGTCAAACCATCAATAATTCGAGCCACTTTAGGGCCAAAGTCTTGCTCAATATCTTTGAGCGTCAAGTCGGTATCTTCGACTACGTCGTGTAGCAATGCACAAATGATTGAAGTAGCACCAAGTCCAATTTCTTCGACACAAATTTGGGCAACTTCGAGCGGATGAAAAATATAAGGCTCTCCTGACTTTCGTCGCATATCCTTATGTGCTTCCATTGCAATTGTAAATGCTTTTTTTATTTGTTTAGCATCATCACCTTTCAAAACAGGCTTAGCTGCCCGAAATAATTGCCGATACCTTGCCAATATTTCATTACGCTCTTTTTCTAAATCAAGCATTGCTCCTTGCTGACTAACTTCCGATGTAATACTTAGTTCTTGCTCCATCACAATCGCCCTCTTGATATTTTATCTTCGTTTTGTTGTATTTTCATTTTCTAGACTGCCGCCCAGCGGATTGCCGCCCATTAATACTTTCGTAACACTAAGTTAAAATCGTAACACTAAGTTAATATTAAGACTTAAAGGAACAAATTTTTTTCTATGATTCATACCTCGAAACAGGTCTTTTGTTTAATAAAAATGAATTAATAAAAATTTCTTAGATATTTTTTAATATAAAGTTGACACATTAAAAATAAACCATTACCTTTGCAGCCCAAATGATACAAAAATTAAAGCAAAGTAATTTACTTTGAAGATAATATCAGACCGGAAAATGCGGGCGTGGCGAAATTGGTAGACGTGCCAGACTTAGGATCTGGTGCCGCAAGGTGTGGGGGTTCGAGTCCCTTCGCCCGTACGAAAAAACCCTCTGAACCTTGCTTGGTTAGGGGGTTTTTTAAGTTTTAGACTTGCCGATAACTTTTGGTTATTGAATTTGGCTTTAAATTAAGTCACATTATTAAATTTAAAAATTCTCGTTTTTTTAAGCTAAAAGCCGATAGCTTGTTGCTAAAGGCTTAAAACTCAAATAATCCTCAATGGAAACTACATTAGATAGAATTTCTTCTACTCAAGGCAAATTGAAAGTAACCCTCATCGAAGCTGATTATAAGCCAGAGGTTGATAAAAAAATCAAACAATACAGCAAAACTGCTCAAATAAAGGGCTTCCGTCCTGGAATGGTGCCTAAAGAATATATCAAAAAATTGCATGGTAAAAGTATATTAGTTGATGAAGTTATCAACATGGTATCTAAAACTGTGAATGATTATATTGCTGAAAACAAATTGCGTGTTGTTGGAGACCCTTTGCCGGATAACGAAGCAGCTCAAAACATTGACTGGGACAACCAAAAAGAATTTACTTTTGAATACGAAATCGGAACAGCTTCTGATTTTTCAGTAGATTTATCTAAAATTCCTACTATCAAAACTTATGATATTGCGGTTTCAGAAGACAAAATCGAAGAAGCAATTGCCGATGTACGCAAGCGTTTCGGGAAAGACACGGAAGTTGAAGAAGTTGAGGCTGGTGATATGATTTTCGGAACTTTGAAACAAGAGTCTTCGGAATTTGATGTAAAAGATGCAACAATCCCGACTGAGCGTGTGAAAGAAGAATCAGCTCACATTTTCAAAGGTTTGGAAAAGGGAAGTAGCGTAAAATTTGATATCCAATCTATTTTCTCAAATACAAAAGATTTAGGCTTTGCTACTGGCAAAACTGAAGAAGAAGCTTCGGCTTTGATTGGTGAGTTTGAATTGACAGTTGAGAAAATCACACGAGTTGGTACTGCAGAACTGAATCAAGAATTGTTTGACCAAGCTCTTGGTCAAGAAAAAGTGAGTAGCGAAGAAGAATTCAGAGCTGAAATTTCTAAAATCATTGGCGAAAATTACAGCCGTGAAAGCGAACATTTATTAGATTTTGAGGTAGAAAAAACACTTTTAGATAATGTTTCTATCGAACTTCCTGACGAATTTTTGAAAAAATGGTTGTTTAATATCAACGAAGGCAAATTTACTGTTGAAGACATCGAGAAAGACTACGATGCTTTTGCAAAAGGTTTACGCATGGATTTGATTCGTAATGAAGTTGCTTCAAATAGCGATATTAAATTGGAATATACTGACATCGTCGAAGAAGTAAAAGCTGAAATGAAAAACTATTTCGGTGGCTATGCTTACGAAGGTTTGGAAGAAATGATTGACCAAATGGCTCGTAAAACTTTGAAAGAAAATAAAGACAACGCTGTTCGTCGTTATACTGATCGTGCATTCGGCAAGAAAGTACGTGAGTTTTTGAAAGCAAACGTTTCAGTTGAAAAGGTATCAATGAGCGTTGAAGATTTCAACAAAGTGGCTGAAGCGGTTTACGCATAAAACTAATTTTGAATGAGCGAATTAGTGAATGTGTGAATATTTTCTTGCTAATATTAAGATAAATAAAAAATCCCCCTTGGAGTTTCCTTGGGGGATTTTTATTTAGGCTTACAGACACCTTCGCTGGAAACGAACACTCTTCCGAGAAGTTTTTTATTTTTTTATTCCAAAATATAAGTGTCTGATAATGAATAAATTACATACACTCATTCGCACATTCACTCATTCTAAATTAGAACATTTCCCGTCATTTCTTTTGGAATTTCTACGCCCATTAACGTCAAAATCGTTGGAGCAATATCGCCCAATTTACCATCTTTCAATTCGAAACGGTCTGTTTTATCAACGATAATACACGGCACAAGATTAAGCGAGTGCTGCGTATTTGGCGTTTTATCGTCGTTTATCATATAATCGGCATTACCGTGGTCAGCAATTACGATGAATGTATAACCATTTGCTAAACCAGTTTCTACGACTTGTTCAAGACATTTATCAACAAATTCAACTGCAGATACAACCGCTGAGAAAACGCCTGTGTGACCAACCATGTCGGGGTTAGCAAAATTTAAGCAAACGAAATCTACTTCTCCTTTTTGTAACTCTGGAATAATTGCATTATCAATATCAAAAGCGGCCATTTGTGGTTTCAAATCATAAGTAGCTACATCTTTCGGGGATGGACACATCAAACGGCTTTCTCCCTCAAATGGTTGTTCGTGTCCGCCCGAAAAGAAGAATGTTACGTGCGGATATTTTTCAGTTTCGGCAATACGAATTTGTTTTTTCTTCGCTCGCTCCAAAACTTCGCCCAAAGTATTATTCAGATTATCTTTTTCGTAAATAACCTTGACATTTTTGTAGGTCTCGTCATACATTGTCATCGTTATGTAGTAAAGATTCAAGGCTTTCATGCCAAAGTCTGGAAAGTCTTTTTGAGTAAGCACTTCAGTAATTTCACGCCCACGGTCGGTACGAAAATTAAAGCACATCACAATGTCACCCTCTTCGATAATGGCAACAGGCTTTTCGTCTTCAACGATAACGATTGGCTTTAAAAACTCGTCAGTAATGCCTTCATCATAAAAATCTTGCATTACTTGTGGCAACTCTTCAATCTGAATTTTAACTTCTAAACCTTCTACGTTTTCGTCAATTGCTGCTATGCCATTTACCATTGCATCATAGGTCATTTTTACACGCTCCCACCGCTTATCTCGGTCCATTGCGTAATAACGACCAGTTACCGAAGCCAATTTACCGCCTGTTTGCTCAAGTGTTGCTTGAAGTTCAGCTAAGAAACCTTTTCCACTTTTTGGGTCACAGTCACGACCATCAGTAAACGCATGAACGAAAACATCGGTCAAACCATAATCGCCAGCGGCTTTGGCGAGTCCTTTTACATGGTCAATGTGTGAGTGAACGCCACCATCAGACACTAAACCTATAAAGTGTACTTTCTTGCCGTTGGTTTTGGCATATTCAAAAGCATCAACCAAAACTTTTTCTTTGGCCAAATGCCCTTCTTCTACGGCAATATTGATTTTTTCTAATTCTTGATAAACTACTCGGCCAGCCCCCAAATTCATGTGACCAACTTCTGAGTTACCCATTTGTCCATTTGGCAGACCTACGGCACGACCGCAAGCCTCAAGCGTACTATTTGGGTATTCGCTCATGAGTTTTCTAAAATATGGTACATTGGCGGCTTCGATTGCCGAACGCCATTCTTCTCCTTTTTTAGGAATTCCCCATCCATCAAGGATGATTAATGCTACTTTTTTGTTCATACGTTAAACCTCTTGCCCCTAAGAGGAATTTTATTTAAGCGAATCGTATGAGAAGGCTATATTTAACATACGAAATTTTATGATTTCTTTGGTTATTATTCTATTAGCTTTGCCCACTCTTTAAGGCTTTTATCGGACACAGTACTTTCTTCGCTTTTATCATAAATATAAGTGAGAAAAATCTGTTCATCAGTTACTTTTACGCAGGTTATAATTCTTGCTCCCCCACTTTTACCAGAAGATTTTGAGGTAATTTTTAACCTAATTTTAAAGAAATTATTGCCCAAACTTGTACCCAATTGAGAATTTTCTTGAAGTTTTAACAAAAGATCTTTAAAGTCTTTTCCCAAAGAATTGTATTTTTTGGAAAGACGCTTGAACGATTTATCAAAATCAGCTAATGTTCTTATCTTACTAATTCACTGAGCAAATCTTCTATTGGTCGTGATGGATATTTCCCTTCTGAGGCTAATTGAGCATTTTTCATAGCCTTCATTAATTCTTTATGAATATCTCCTCCTTCTTTTTCAACCTTTACCTTCACATTCATAGCCTTTGCAACAACCATAAATGCTTTTTTCTGTTGGTCATTTATTTGTTCAATAATCAGCCTCATATTTTTGATGGTTTAATTCCCCAAATTTACTCATTTTTTTTTCAATTCGGCTAAAACTTTCTTTCCTCTGCTATTTATTCCTGCCGAACCATTTTGCTGTTTTAATAACAAATCTTCGATTGTAAAAAGTTAATTATTCCTTAGTTTTTACGATTTGATGTTTTTCAATCAAATAATCAAGCAGAGCTTCATTACTTCGCCATACGATTTGGTAAACATCCTCAAAGAATGGTTCTGATTCGTAGTATGGGTCAGGTACTTCGGATATACCACGAGTTTTGGGGTCGTGGTCACGGAGCAAGAAAAGCTTATCAGCCGACGGTGTTTTGTGTTTGGTTTTGTAGTAAAAATCGTTCACATCTTTGAAATTTGCTTCGTCCATAACCACAATATGATTGAAAGCATCTAAATCTGCGACCGAAAGTTTACGGCCACGATGGGTGAGTTTTAGGCCGTGTTTTTCGGCGTTTTTCATGGTACGCTGGTCTGGTAATTGCCCGATGTGATAGCCCGCAGTTCCAGCCGAATCGCACGAGATTTTATCTTGTAAACCACGTTTTTTTACTAATTCACGGAAAGTGCCTTCGGCTATTGGAGAGCGGCAAATATTGCCGAGGCAAACAAAAAGTACGTTTATCATTTTTAACTATATGATTATCAACTATTTATTTTATGATAAAGTCGCACAATTTACAAAATTGTACGACTCAAACGGATTGTATTATGAAATCAATGAACCTTCTCGCCTCCAACATAAGTATTCAAAACCTTTACATTTCTGAGTTTTTCTTTTGGAGTAAGCATTAAATCTTCTTCCAAAATTACAAAATCGGCCATTTTTCCAGTTTCTATGCTACCACGTTCTTTTTCTTCAAAATTGGAATATGCACTCCAAATTGTCATGGCTTTTAGGGCTTGCTCACGAGTAAGTGCATTTTCCATCTGAAAACCGCCTTCTGGGAAATTCTTAGCATCTTGGCGAGCCACCGCCGAATGAAAACCGTATAAAGGATTCACAAATTCAACTGGAAAATCGCTACCATTGGCCAAAAAACCATTTTGTTTCAATAAATCTTGAAAAGCATAAGCAGTTTTTATACGCACATCGCCTAGACGTTCATCTGCCCAATACATATCCGAAGTACCGTGCGTTGCCTGAATTGAAGGGATAATTGAAAATTTACCAAACTTCGGAACATCCTGTTTATCAACCACTTGTGCGTGTTCGATTCTCCAACGGCGGTCATTTTTGGTTTTCAATAATTTTCCATAAATATCCAAAATCAAACGATTGGCCGAATCACCAATGCAATGAGTATTTGCCTGAAAGCCAGAATTGTAGATTTGTGTAAGACTGCGTTCTAACTCAGCCGCACTCAACAATAAAAAGCCTGTTTTTGAAGGTTCGTCGCTGTATGGTTTCAGCAAACACGCTCCACGTGAACCCAAAGCACCATCAGCATATAATTTAAATGAACGTACATTCAAGCGGTCAGTTTTATAAACTCCTTTTTTGATAAAATAATCAAGATTTCTGATACCGAGAGAAACCATCACATAATTACGAATTTTCAACGAACCTTCTTTGTTCATTTTATCAATCAAATCAATATCATCTTGATTAAGACCCGCATCTGAAACTGTGGTAAGTCCGAGTTTAAAGCACTCTTTTTGAGCTGCCAAAAGCATTTTTCGTTTATCGACTTCGGTGGCTTGTGGAATAACTCTACGCACCAAACCCATGGCATTATCGACCAAAATCCCTGTCAATTGTCCATCCATTACTTCCACATCGCCACCATTTACCTTACTTGCAGGCGAAATTTTTGCCAATTCAATCGCTTTTGAATTAACCACTGCAGCATGGCCATCAATACGAGTCAAGAAAACAGGTTTATTAGGAAAAGCCTTATCAAGTAATTCTTTGGTCGGAAAAACTTTTACATCCCAATCGTTTTGGTCCCAACCACGACCAATCAGCCATCTATCGCCTTTGTGTTGTGCTTCAAATTTTTGTAAGCGTTCGATGATTTCTCCATACGATTTTGTATCAACCAAATCGCACTGACTAAGCATTTGGCCAAGTCCCAAAAAGTGACTGTGCGGGTCATACAAGCCGGGGAAAACTGTTTTTCCTTTGGCATCAATCTTTTGTTTGGTGGTATATTTGGCCAAAATACTTTTGGAAGTGCCAGTTTCGAGAAATTTACCACCTTTGATAGCAAATGCTTCTACTTTAGCAAATTGATTATCGACCGTGTAAACCACCGCATTATGCACAATAAGGTCGGCAGTTTTTTTCTGTGCGAAAAGCTGAAACGTAGCAAATGACAAGGAACTCAGAAGTAGATTTTTGAAAATATTTTTCATAAAGTAGTTTTAAAGTTTGGTTGGTACAAACATACAAAAAAGCGAAGTAATCTGATATTTACTTCGCTTTTTTGGTAATAAATTATTCTGTTTGAAGACTGTTTATTGAAAACTGCCTACTGAAGATTATTTTATATTCGCTTTATCAAGTGCTTCTTGGAAAATACGGGCATTATTGGTGTGTTCTTGAAAAGTCTCGGCAAAATTATGATAACCTGAAAAATCTTCTTTTGCACAGAAATACACATATTTGTGGCGTTCGTAATTCAAAACAGCATTCAAAGCTACTGGCTCAGGCAATGCAATTGGGCCAGGAGGTAAACCTGTATTTTTGTAAGTATTGTATGGCGAATTCACGGCCAAATGTTTGTAAAGTATACGACGTAATGAAAAATCGCCAACGGCAAACTTAACAGTCGGGTCAGCTTGCAAAGGCATACTTGTGGCCAAACGATTAATATACGCTCCAGCCACTCGAGGCATTTCGTCAACTTTATTTGTTTCAGATTGCACGATTGAGGCTAAAACTGCCACCTGAATCGGTGACATATTGATAGAATTTGCTTGAGAAAGGCGTTCGTTCGTCCAATATTTATTGTATTCGTCATGCATTCTTGCCATAAATTTCTGAGGAGTAGTTGTCCATCTGATAAAGTAAGTATTCGGCAAAAACATACACATTATTGTGGTTGTATCGAAACCAAATTTTTGACAAGCCTCTGAGTTACGTAATAAATCAACCAATTCTTCGGTTTTAAACTCAAAACGACCACCCATTTTCTTAATTAAATCTGATTTTAGGCGTACATTATTGAAAGTCAAACGAACTTCGTCCTGCTCGCCTCGGCGTAATTTCCCGATTATTACACGATTGCCTGAATTTGGTTTAATGATGTAACGTCCAGCCTTTACTTTTTCGGGATAATCCATAAATTTTGAGAGAAATTGGAAAGAGATTTCATCATGAATTACTTTGTGTTTATGCAACGAATCAACAACGTTTTTGTAAGTTCCGCCAGTTGGGATATATAAAACAAAGTCTTTTTTGCCCTCAACATTCAGATTGGCACTATTGGCAACTTGCCAAAAATAAAAGGACAAAGTAGCTGCTACGGTAGTGACCACTACCAAAGTATAGGCGATGAATTTTCTGTTTTTTAACATTTTCTAATTAAATATTTGTAATAGTTTTCAAAATTTTCTTCTTCAGTTTACTCGGTAACCTTTCTGATTCTTGAACGATGGTTGTTTTAAATTCCGCCAAACTTCAATTTCTCAGTTTGATTAGATGCTGTAACGTATTAATGGCGTGGCTGATAAACGCTAAGTGATTTTCTTCTAAGTGATTTCGGAATGAGTTAAATTTTTTCAGAAATGCAAAGGTAGGAAAGCCATTGTTATCTAAGAAAAAAACTTGAGAAGACTTTAAGGAGATTGTCGATTTTTCTGATAAAACTCTTTGATAAAATCGAGCTGTATCGGGTGGCTTTGTGGCAAATATTTGCTCCGCAACGTTCGGAATTTTCTCAAATCTATCATTATGGTCTTCCATGCGTGTCCATCGGGCAAACCTTTTTCTTTTAATTGACTCTCATAACGCAGGAAAATACTCAATTTACTAATAAAAGCAGGCACAGCCATGAGCCTTAGATGAAAAGAAAAGTCGTTGTCTCGAAGCATATCAACGGTCTGATAAACCGCATTAATATTTCCACCCAGCGTACTATCAATGAGATTGAATTTATTTTCGATACAGTGCTTTATTAAGCGTTCTGTCCAAACTGAAGCATAAGGATTTACGAGATTAGCAGCATTTTGAAGTGTTTCGGGGTTTTGTTGGAGAGTAGCATAAGCAGGATGATAAAGTCGTAGGTCGTCAGTGTTGATAAAAATGAAGTCTTTTTGGAATTCGTCTTCAACTTCCTTAACCAAATAAGATTTTCCTGCCCCAGGTTGTCCACCAAGTATGATTCCCAAAGGTTTTATTTGTGTAGTTTTTGCAAAAGTAAAGTCGAAAAGAATATCATTAAATATTTCTTCCGACTTTTCATCAGTAATCTCAATAAGCATATTTTTCAGAGAGATATTTATTTTCTTTCATTAACTTGAGTAAAATATTTTGTCGTTCTAATAAATTAAGCCGACGATATTCATTTCTCAAAGTTATCCAACTGATTTTCTTTGTTTTTAAGTCTTCACTTTCTTTCTGCGAAAGCCCTTCTACCTCACGGCAAATATGACTCATTCGAGCAATCACCTCCGCAAAATAATTTTGGAGGTTTTCGGCCATCAAAAACTCATCTTCCCAAGATAACGGAAGAAATGGCACACCAATTTCAACCAATTGGCTTTCAATTTCTTGCCTATCCATAGAGTCACTCTTAGGAAGTTTTTTTTCGGTTAATGCTACCATCGTTCAATATTTTTATCAAATATAGTTATTTAAGGAAACTATACCAATCGACTAATTATTTGTTCGATAGACAATTTTTCCTGCTCGCCCAAAGTCATGTTTTTTAATGTCAGTTCACCCGATTGCATTTCGTCTGAACCTACAACGATTACAAATGGAATATTCTTGCGATTGGCGTAATCAAATTGCTTTTTGATTTTTGCTGATTCTGGATAAATTTCGGCATTGATTCCTGCATCACGCAATTTTTTAAGGATTGGTAATGAATATTTTTCGGCTTCAGCATCAAAATTAGTCAACAGTACTTTGGTCGTAACTGATTGATTTTCAACAAACAGGCCTAATTCTTCCATCACATCAAAAATTCGGTCAACGCCCAATGAAATACCAACTCCTGAAAGCCCAGGCATTCCGAAAGTGCCCGTTAGATTATCATAACGACCTCCGCCCGAAATACTTCCAATCTGCACGCCGTTGGCTTTCACTTCAAAAATTGCTCCAGTATAATAGCTTAGTCCACGAGCGAGCGTAATATCGAGTTGAGTTTTGGCATTTTCTAAACCAAAACTTTGCACCAAAGACCAAACTTTCTCCAATTCTTCGATACCTTTCAAACCAGTTTCAGAATCTTTTAGCCAAGACTTTAATTTATCAAACACTTGGTTATCAGCTCCTTGTATTTCAAAAATCGGCTGTAATTTTTCAATAGATTCTTTCGAAAAACCACGTTCACGGAGTTCATCTTCTACTTTTTCTTTCCCGATTTTATCCAATTTATCAATTGCGACAGTTAGCGGCACTTCACTACCCTTCACTCCTATTACTTCGGCAATACCCGATAAGATTTTACGGTTATTGATTTTAATAGTAAAATCTTTGATGCCCAAGTTTTGCAAAATTTCCTGCAACATCAACACAATTTCGGCTTCACAAATCAACGAATCCGTACCCACTACATCGGCATCACATTGATAAAACTCACGATAACGGCCTTTTTGAGGGCGGTCAGCACGCCAAACTGGCTGAATCTGATAACGCTTAAATGGCATCACCAAATCGTTGCGGTTCATGACCACAAAGCGAGCAAACGGAACTGTAAGGTCATAACGTAAACCTTTTTCAGCAATTTTGGGCATGACTTTTTTGGAACCATCTTCTAAATCTTTTGGGGTCAAATCCTTTGAAAAATCGCCCGAATTTAAGATTTTGAATAAAAGTTGGTCGCCTTCGTCGCCATATTTTCCCATCAAAACCGAAAGATTTTCAATAGTTGGCGTTTCGATTGGTTGAAAACCGAATTTCTGAAAAGTACGCTTAATAGTATCAAGAATATAATTTCGCTTGACCATAACCGACGGCCCAAAATCTCTTGTTCCTCTCGCTAAACTTGGTTTACTCATTTTATTTTTTGAATTTATACGGGTTTACACCCTAAAACACTGCAAGAAAATGCTGTACAGAGGTTTTTTTTATAATTATTTTTTTCAATCACAAAATTAGCTTAAAAAAGTCATTGTTAATTATTAAATGTTAATTGATTTTCGTAGCTTTGCACCCTAATTTTGCCCCAAGCCCCTCAAAAAGGGTCTTTCGATATTCTAAAAAATTTTTTACTATGCTCTGATTCTCCATTAGTAAATGGGTTTTAGGGTCTAAAATACATAATACAATGGCAGTAACACAGTTGAAGCGTAAAGCAAAAAGAAACCAAGCAGTAGCTAAAAATAGAATTGCAACAATCAAACGTTTATCTTTGAAATTAGATGTTAAACGTGTTGATATCGAAGAATTAAAAGCAGAATTCGCAAAATAATCCTTCCGGTTTGTCTATCGGACAATAAAAAAGAGATGCTCTATGAGTATCTCTTTTTTATTGTCCGATGATGAATAGTTAATCAGATTGGGGCTTTGAATTGTCTATTTTTGTAATCGAGAGTTTCTGTTTTAATCTTTTATCTTTTTGTTTAAGAGCCCTCTTAATAAGTTTTTTGTTTTCCATTCTTACCTTAAAAATAATAGCTTGCCCAAATACGCACAATCCACCATTAATCATAATTAGGCTATAACTGCCAAGCAAAAACCAACGTAAAAACGGAGAATTAGTGTGTTTTAGATTTGCGGCTTCGCTAAAAATACTCAGTCCAAAACCAATTAATATTAAACCACCAACAGCACTAAAAAGCCATTTGGTGTAAAGACTCATTCGTTTTAACATTTTTTTTCCAGGTGGTTTTTTATTTTTAACTTCCATCTTCTTGAATCTTTATTGGTATCGGTGTAAAATCTAAGCACAAAAATAACTAATTTTGAGAAATAAACAGAACAAATATCAATTATCAATTACCAGTTATTTGTTACTTTTAGTTTTTAACAATTTGATAATCAACAATTTGTATTGTTTCTCAAAAACAATTGCGACTTAATTAAAACTCAGAACTCAGAACTCAGAACTCAGAACTCTCAACCCATGGGCAAAATTATTAGTTTTTTACTCCGATTTATACCTCGAAAATACCTTCAATTATTCAGTCATATTCCGCTCAAAATTTATACTTTTTTCTTGAAAGGAAATAATGTTGAATGCCCAGTTTGTGATGCCAGACTTACGAAATTTTTGCCTTATGGACGTTTAGTTTCTCGTCCGAATGCCCTTTGCCCAAATTGTTTAGCTCTCGAACGCCACCGTTTGATGGCTTTATATATGAAACAGCGAACAAACTTTTATACTGCAGGACACTCGGGCGGCATTCCATTAAAGGTACTACATGTTGCACCTGAATATTGTTTCATTGACCGTTTCGAGGAAATGAAAAATTTGGAATACATCACGGCCGATATTGAGTCGCCTTTAGCAAAAGTAAAAATGGATATTCATGAAATTCCGTTTGAGGCAAATACTTTTGATGTAGCCATTTGCAATCACGTAATGGAACACGTAGATGATTATCACAAAGCGATGTCGGAACTATATAGAGTTTTGAAACCAAACGGCTGGGCAATTATACAATCGCCACAAGACTGGACAAAAGCACATACTTTTGAAGACCCGACCATCACCGACCCTAAAGAACGTGAGCGAGTTTTTTGGCAAAATGACCACCTTCGTCTATTCGGTCGTGATTATGGCCGTGAACTCGAAAAAGCAGGTTTTACAGTAACAGAAGATGATTTTGTAATGAAAATATCGAAAGATTTAGTAAAACGCTACTCATTGCCGAGCGAAGAAATTGTTTATTTTTGTGAGAAAAAGTAGGTAATTAATGAAGGAGCAGAAAGCAGCCTGTTGAAAATTGATAATGGGAAATTATCAATCGAACGACATTCAATTATCAATTATTCAGCACCCGGGCGACACCATTTTAATTATGCATTAACATTCAACCTATGAGATTTAAAGACAAAGTAGTAATTATTACAGGAGGAAACTCTGGTATTGGCAAAGCAACAGCCATTTTATTTGCTAAAGAAGGAGCAAAAGTAATGATTGCCGATTTAGCAGAAAAAATGAGCGATGACCTCGTTGAGGAAATAGAAGCTACTAGCCTCGAAGCATCATTCATTAGAGTAAACGTAACCAATCTAGACGAAGTGCAACGCATGATTGAACAAACAATCAGCCGTTTGGGACGTTTTGATATTTTGGTCAATTCGGCTGGAATTTTAGGGCCTCGCATCCGAACAGATAAATATCCAGAAGAAGATTTTGATAAGGTAATCAATGTAAATGTAAAGGGACTTTGGAACTGCATGAAAGTGGCTTTGCAGCATTTCATAACTCAACGTAGTGGAAATATAGTAAATATCGCATCAGTGGCTGGGCATTTGGGCATGGTTGGACATATTGCCTACTCGGCGAGTAAGCACGCTGTAATCGGAATGACCAAAACTGCAGGTATTGAATATGCAAAGCACGGTATCAGGATCAATGCGGTTTGTCCTGGGTTTACACAAACACCAATGCTTGAAGGTGCAGATAGCGATGTTGCATATATGGAGGCACTTCAATATGCAACGCCTATGAAACGCTTTGGCAAACCCGAAGAAATTGCAAGTGCAATTTTGTATTTGGCCGCTGATGAATCTTCGTTTATGACAGGTCAGAGCATGATTTTAGATGGTGGTTTAATTTTGCAGTAGAATACTTTTTATTTAACTGCTTACCAAATAGATTTATGAAGCGGCCATTTATTGTAAATATTTTATAGCGTTTATAATTAGTACAATAATGACGCTAATTATTGAATATGTTTGTCCCGAAAAAGCAGTAGATAATGTAATTAAGTACTTCATCGGTGGTTTCGCAATTGGTAGTCTTGTGGCTATGTTAATTGTTAAATCTAAAGATTCGGATTAAAATTATTCAACAACAAAACCAAATATGAAAAATACATTCGATTTAACAAATAAAGTTGCCGTAATTACGGGTGCGAGCAAAGGGATTGGCGAGGCAATTGCCCGAATATATGCTGCTTATGGAGCAAAAATTGTCATTAGTAGTAGAAAACAAGCCGATTTAGATGAATTGGCTGCCGAAATAAATACCGAAGGGGGCGAATGCGTAGGCATTGCCGCCAATACTGGCGATATGGCTCAACTCCGAAATTTGGTTGAAAAAAGCGTAGAAATCTACGGTGGGATAGATATTTTAGTTAATAATGCTGCAACGAATCCAGTTTACGGGCCATCACTTGATTGTTCGGAAGGTGCTTTTGATAAAATCATGCAAGTGAATGTAAAAGCTCCTTTTGAACTAGCAAAAATGGTGCACCCAATCATGAAATCACGTGGTGGTGGAAGCGTAATAAATATCAGTAGTATCGCTGGGCATACACCTGATCCAGGTTTGGGAATGTATAGCGTAAGCAAGGCTTCGTTGAATATGCTAACCAAAGTTTTGGCCAAAGAATGGGGGTCAGATGGCATCAGAGTAAATGCAATCGCCCCAGGTTTGATAAAAACAAAATTTAGTCAAGCACTTTGGGACAACGAAAAAACTTTGGCTCATTTTACAAAAAATCTTCCGATTGCCCGCATGGGAAGTGTAGAAGAGATTTCTCCGATGGCACTCTATTTGGCTTCGGCAGCCTCTGGCTATACAACTGGTGGTATTTTTGCCATTGATGGCGGTACAATTATTTAAGGGAGGTTTTCGGCAATCGGCTTCCGGTTGTCAGCTTTATTTTAAAAGTTTAGATTGTATAAATTCTGATGGCTGACTGCCGAAAGCCGAAGTGAAAGAATGAGCGTTTGCATAATAATTCCGATTTATCAAGAAAAACTGGGTAAGACTGAAGAGATTTCGCTTGCACAGGGAATACGTGTATTGGGGCATTATCCGATTATCGTGATAAAGCCCAAATCTCTAAATATCAATTATTTACAGCAACAATATTCGCAGATTCAATTTGAGTCGTTTGATGATTCTTTCTTCAAAAGTACACTTTCTTATAATAAACTCATGCTTTCGGAAGAGTTTTATAGTCGTTTTTTAAAATACGATTATATGCTTATTTATCAGTTAGATGCTTTTGTTTTTCGTGATGAACTCAATTATTGGTGTCAGCAAGGATATGATTATATTGGGGCTCCGTGGCGAATTGAGATAGATTTCGAATCGAAAATCAAGGAATTTATTTGGAATGTAAAAAAGAAAATCGCTCTGTGGTTCGATCTAAAAGAAGAACTTTATGGTAAATATGGCCCTAAAGAAATCATAATAAAGCGATCCGTTGGAAATGGTGGATTTTCGTTAAGGAAAACTAAGAAATTACTTAGTATGATTCGAAAAAACCAGCAAAAAATTGAAGAATATCTCGAAAAAGTAAAGACACACCCTTCATATAATGAAGATATGTTTTGGGGAATTGAGTTGAATCGTTATGTTCCACAACTAAAAATCCCCAATTGGCGAACAGCACTGAAATTTGGCGTTGAGCACATGCCCGAAAAAGCATTTCGCCTCAATGGAGGCCTGCCATTTGGCTGCCACGCATGGGATATTTACGAAACTGATTTTTGGAAAAAAGAGATAGAAAAGTTGGGCTATAAATTTTGATTTGCTCTACTCATTTTAAAATGATAGGTTGAAAACCTTTCCTTCGAAATAAACACTTTATGAGAAATTATTGCGGAACACCTCGAGAAACCATCCCTTTTAAAATCATGGATTTTTTTGTGGATATTTATGCAAATCTTTTCTACAAAAAGCGAAACTTAGCACCTGTCAATCATGATGCACCTCGAATCTTGGTAGCTTCATTAGGTCATTTGGGTGATGCTCTTACAGTGACATACATGTTTCCTCTTATTAAGAAAACTTACCCAAATGCAACAATTGATTTATTGACAGCCCAATGGTGCGAACCTGTAAATTTGCATAATCCATACGTCAATCAGACCATCTATATTGATCATTTTCAAACAAACCGACGTAAGATTTCACGTTGGGAGAAAATTAAAGCTTTTTACCGAACATTTCGTCAGGCTTTATCAGCTCTTCGCCAATATGATTATGATTATTATATTGATATTCGTTACACCGATGCCGTGGCACATTTTGTTTTGCCATTTATTAAAGTAAAAAAAGCTTATGGTTTTTCAAGACGTGGTTTAGGTGGACTTTTAGACAAGGAATTTGATGTACCGACACACGAATTCCATCATTTTGATATGTATTTTATGCTTTTGCATGAAATTGGAGTAAAAGGCACTTTCACTGATATTGAACCTTACTTCCCGATACCTACTGGCATAATTTTTGAAAAAGTACAAGAAAAAATCGGTTTAGTTAATGAGTCATTTTTTATGCTCTTTCCCGAAGCTGGCGGCGAACGCAGGCAACTTTCAGTAGCTTTTTGGGCGAATTTAATTGAACAAATTTTACCTAAATATGCTATAAATGTTTTGTTGTGCGGACAAAATTCAATGTCAAAACAAATTTTAAATTTGGTTGCAGATACCTTCAAAAACCAAGTTATTGATACTTCGGCCAAAATCAACATTCAAGAAATAGCTGTTCTATCACAAAAAGCTAAGTTTGCACTTACACTTGATTCATTTCCTGAGCATTTTTGTTGTGTTTTCTGTAAAACTATTACGATTTATAAAGGAGCTGGACTACCGTTTTTTCCATTGGCCAACTTCCCTGTTTACCTCATTCATAACCACAAACCAAGCTATGGATTGCCATTTGAGCGAGAAAATGTAGAGATTGTCTTTCAAGCAGATGTTGAAACTGATACAGTAAAAACATTAGTTTTTAACAAAATAAGCACCTTTTTAAATGAATAAAGTCATTTTAGATACATCAGTTTTGGGTTTGGGCTACTACCATGAACAATCTCGTACAGGAATTTTCAGAGTTGCCGAAGAGCTTTTCAAAGGCTTGCACACAAGCAGTGAAATAGAACTTTCGTTGGCAAATACCGAAAATTTACCCGAAATGATAAGTTATCTTAAGGAATATTTCCCAGAATCAAAATTTAATTTGGTCAATAAAAAATCAGATAAAGTTAGAGCCAAATTTGAGAGCTCGATTATTTCTATTTTCCCGTTTAAATCATTTTCTCAAAAGGCTGTTAGAGAGGCTTTTGTGCGTACTCGTGGGTATCTTAAACCAAAGTTTTCGTTCAATCCAATTTCTTTTGAGAACTACAATATTTATCATTCACCATTTTTGCCAATTCCGCAGGAATTAAAGAGTTTTTCAAAACCCAAAAAAATCATTACGATTCATGATTTGATTCCGCACTTGTTTCCACAATATTTTGGTGAATGGAACAAAATGATAATGCATAAAATTTTGGAAAGCATTGATGAGCATACAACACCTATTTGTGTTTCGGAAGCTACAAAAAATGATTTATGTGAAGCAACTGGTATTTCACCCGAACGCGTTTCGGTGGTACATTTAGCTGCCTCGAAGGAGGTTTTTTATCAAGAAACAGACAAATCAAAAATCGAAAAAATCCTAAAAAAATATAATATTTCAACTGAAAGCAAACACCTCCTTTCAGTTTCTACTTTAGAGCCTCGCAAAAATATCGAACGTACGATAAGGGCTTTCTTGAAACTCATTCAGCAAGAACATATCAAAGATTTAAACTTAGTTCTTGTTGGCACAAAAGGTTGGCAGTTTGATAGTATTTTTGACGAAATCAAATCGAATCCTGCATTAAAAGAACGAATAATCACAACTGGCTTTGTGGAAGATGAGGACTTGGCAGCTTTGTATTCTTCGGCTATTGGATTTGTTTATCCTTCGCTTTACGAAGGTTTTGGGCTACCTCCGCTAGAAGCTATGCAGTGCGGAACTCCAGTGATTTCATCCACAAAAAGTTCAATTCCAGAAGTGGTTGGCGATGCTGGAATTTTGATTGAGCCAACCGATGAAACCGCTATTTCGGCGGCTATGTTTGAATTTTATCAAAATACAAATCTTAGAAAAGAGTTAAGTAAAAAGGCTCTTTTACAAGCAGCCAAGTTTTCTTGGGGAAGATTTACCGACGAACACATAAACCTATACTCTAGACTTTCCTAATCCCTACTTATAATTGTATATATTTAGCCACTAATCTCTGAGGAGCAACCTCGCAATATGCAGCCTTAAGAGCATCATTTAAAAAATCATCATCCAATTTATTGAGAAGAAAATGTGTCCATCCATGTTTACCCCATTTGTTTGGCACTGGAAAAACTGCAGTTTTATCGCCATACATGGAGAAGATAGATTGATCATTTTCTGAAAGTTTCAAGGTAGCTCTTTGTCGTTTTTCGTTGAGGGTAGCAAATATTTTCTTTTTTATAAGATACGAAATCTTACTAAAATGCAGAAGTTCTTTGCTCTCATCGAAAGCTAGGGCTAATTTTCTAAAGGTTTGTGCTGTAATCATAACTATTGAATAAAGTCGATTGCTTTTGGTTGGATGGCTATCTTCATAGGTAAAAACCCTACAAATTCACCATCCATATCAATCGGTAATTGATGCTTAACCGATTCAAAAAGCAATGTCTTTGAAGTATAATATTTGACAGCAGGATGAACCAATCGCTTGCATTTTTTTAAGTTAGGGAAGTTTTTTAAATAATCAATCAAACTTACTTCACCAATAGCAATTACATTGAGTAAACCATCTGAAATATCAGCATCGGGGGCAACTCCTAAACCACTTCCAAAATACTTTGCATTAGCTGCACAAAAATTCATAATATTACCCGAATACTCAAAATCATCGCCGGTTACTTTTAATTGTTGAGATTTATAAATCAAAAAGTTTTTTATAATAAAATACTGATAGGTAATGATTGAACCAAATATTTTAATGGCCTCATCAAGTTGCTGTGCAATTACACCACCAATACCAACATCAGCAATATTAATAAAATAACGAGAAGTTTCACTCCCGTCTTTCGAGATAAATTCTGCAAAGCCAATATCTATTTTCTTAAAATTTTTTCTCAAAATTGATTCCTTTAAACCAGTCAAAGATTGAGGAGAACAAGTGGTTTTTATAAAATCATTTCCAGAACCTTTTGGTATTAAACCAAGTTTTATATTTGGCCGCTTTGTTTTTAAAAGTCCATTTAAAACTTCGTTGAGTGTTCCATCACCTCCGCAAGCAACAATATGTGTAAATCCTTCATTTACAGCACTTTCAGTCAATAAAATGGCTTGTTGCTCGAACTTTGTTTCACAGATTTTTACTTGAAACAAAATTTCATCAAAAACCCTTTTTATTTCATTAATCAAGCTTTTCTTTTTTCGAGCTTTCCCATTAATAATGAATGCTATTTTTATCATAAAGGTTACTGTATAATGGTTGAATTTAATCCAAGATAGCAAAAATTATTTTTTTCAAAAAATCTCCTTCTACTAATCTTGCACACAAGCAATGTTTTTAACTAGAACCCTCTCAAAAACTTTCTCTTAGTTTAATACTATCTAAATTTTTGTTAAAAACGTCTGAATATGCTAACATTTTCCTATATCAAAATGTTAATCTTGAATACATCTTAATTTTATCATGAACCATTACATAGAATCAATTCAAGAAAAAATCGAACCTCTAAGACAGCAGATTATCAATCATAAAGTCTATTCAGTAATCAATGACCTCGACAATCTAAAAGTTTTTATGCAGTATCATGTTTATGCTGTCTGGGATTTTATGTCGCTGCTCAAATCTCTGCAAAGCAATCTTACATGTACAACAGTGCCGTGGTTTCCAGTAGGGTCGGCTGAAACTCGCTATTTAATCAACGAAATCGTAGCAGGTGAAGAGTCAGATGTGGACATGAATGGCATTCGTAAAAGTCATTTTGAGTTATACCTAGATGCCATGCGTCAAGCGGAAGTTGAAACTTCACAAATCGAAAAATTCATTTCTATTTTGAAAGAATCAGGCGATTTACAATCATCATTAGTTATGGCTGGCACCCCCGATGCCGCTCGTAGTTTTGTTAATTTTACATTTGATATTATCAAAAGCAATAAATCTTATCTTCAAGCGGCTATTTTCACATTCGGTCGTGAAGATTTGATTCCAGGGATGTTCATGTCAATAATCAATGATATTCATTTGAGTGTTCCAGAGAAAATCTCTACTTTCAAATATTATCTTGAACGCCATATCGAAGTAGATGGCGATCACCACAGCCACTTGGCTTTACAAATGACAGCCAACTTATGTGGTGAAAATAAAGAGTTTTGGAAAGAAGTTGAAACCGCCACCATGCAATCGCTCCAGAAACGTATCGAGCTTTGGGATGGTGTTTATGAAAGTATTGTAGCTGAAAAAGTTTCCGCTTGTTAAAAGCATTTATTCTAAAAAAA
The DNA here is from genome assembly GCA_017495105.1 of Emticicia sp. Lineage (GTDB taxonomy): Bacteria > Bacteroidota > Bacteroidia > Cytophagales > Spirosomataceae > Emticicia. The sequence goes on from JAFEIL010000050.1 coordinate 40,045, forward strand.
TCTCTTAGGAACGTTCGGTGTGGACGTTCTTAAGAGTAAAATTTTAAGCTATTTTGACAGGTATATGCGTCTAATTCCAATAAAAACTATTGTAAATGATGTGTAAACAATAAAAAATGGCACAATGAAATTAACCAAATTAAAGGCTAACATTATGGCAATAATCAACAATTGGAAGCCTAAGCCGTAAATTGATACCAAGGTCATAAACCAATTAGGAAAAGTCCTTATTTTATATGCTTCTGCATCTAAAACATAAACAATTCTATCAAAAATACCGTAAAGAGTTAAATAAATGACAAACAGTATATTAACTGTTTTCTGATTTTCATTGGCGAATGCTCTTGGTGTTTCTGTCTCAAAAATCTTACTTGTAGCATCTCCTCCTACCGAGTTATTTCTCAGAATCACATAATAAAAGTTATAAACAGTTCCCTGCAATTGAATACACAAAAAAGCAATCATTGTAAGTACCCATGAGCTATCAGAAATGAAGCAAATAGTCATCAAAAATATAAAATTTAGGATTATATCAAAGACACTATCCAAATATCGCCCTGTATAAGAAGGCGTATTTTTCACTCTTGATAACTCGCCATCAGCTGCATCAAGAATTGATTTGATGATAAGAAAACAACCCGCCCACCAATAATAAGCATTGAGAATGCAATAAACTGCAATTAAGCCAGAAATTCCAAAAAGAAGTGTTAAATGAATTGGGGTAAAACGAGTATTTTTTAATTGATTAGCGATAATTTGGGCAAATGGTCTTCCATAATCAGAAAAGTCAAGAAATTTATCTTGTGCCGCAAGTTTGGACATTAAAATTTAACATAATAATAACACTACGACAATATAGTCATTATGCAAAAGTAAATATTTTCGTTTAAAGTTCAGTTTCAAATTTACAAGATTATCGAAATAAAGACCAAATATTTAAAAACTCGACTTGGCAATACAAATATTTTCGTAATTTAGGAGGCAAATTCAACCTTTACCATGCAAAAGTTAATCAAAGAGTTTCTTCACGCTGAAGCTGAATACCAAACGCGTCGCCATTTCCTGCAAACCTGCACAACAGGGCTTGGAGCCATGGCTTTTGGTTCATTGCTGGGTGGATGTTCGGGAAAAGAAAACCCAGCACAAGCACTCACCGATCCTATGTTTCCTAAGAACCCACATTTTACTCCGAAAGTAAAACAGGTTATTTATATTCATATGGCGGGAGCTCCATCTCAATTAGAACTTTTTGATTATAAACCTGCATTGCAAAAATTTGATGGACAGGATTGTCCACAAGAATTTTTAGAAGGAAAAAAGTTTGCCTTCATCAGAGGCGTACCTAAGATGCTGGGTTCAATTGGTCAATTTAGTCAACACGGAAATTCAGGTGCGTTAATTTCTGACTTTCTCCCCTATCTACCCGAAGTTGCCGATGAATTGACTTTCTTGAAAGCCATGTATACCGACCAGTTCAATCATGCCCCTGCTCAACTATTGATGCACACTGGAAGCCCAAGACTAGGGCGGCCAAGTATTGGTGCTTGGTCAGTTTATGGTTTAGGTTCTGAGAATCAAAATCTTCCAGGATTTATTGTTTTGGCTTCTGGCGGACGAAGCCCCGATGCAGGAAAAAGCGTTTGGGGAAGTGGATTTTTACCATCTATTTATCAAGGTGTTCAGTGCCGCACAGGTGGTGACCCAGTTTTGTATGTTTCTGACCCGCACGGCATGAGTCGAGATATTCGAAAACAAACCATCGAGGCCATCAACGAAATAAATAAACAACAATACGAAGCCGTACAAGACCCTGAAATCTTGACTCGTATTTCACAATACGAAATGGCGTTCAGGATGCAAATGTCTGTGCCTGAGGTAATGGACACAAGCAAGGAGCCCGAATGGGTACGAAACATGTATGGTGCCGTGCCAGGCGAAGGCTCTTTTGCTAATAACTGTCTCTTAGCAAGACGTTTAATAGAAAATGGCGTTCGTTTCGTCCAACTTTTCCATTGGGGTTGGGACTCACATGGCACCGACCAACGTCTTTCACTTGATGGCGGTTTTAAAGATTTATGTCGAGTAACTGACCGCTCGGTAACTGCCTTAATAAAAGACCTAAAAATGAGAGGTTTGCTCGACGAAACCTTGATAGTTTGGGGCGGAGAATTTGGCAGAACTCCCATGCAAGAAAACCGTGACGGACAAACCTTGCCTTTTAAAGGTCGTGACCATCATCTCGATGCTTTTACAGTATTTATGGCAGGCGGTGGTCTAAAAAAAGGTATGACTTTTGGCGAAACAGACGATTTAGGTTATTATGGTGTAAAAGATCGTACGCACGTACATGATTTGCAAGCAACTATTTTAAACTTGATGGGTTTTGATCACGAAAAGTTAACTTATGCCTTCCAAGGGCGTCCATTTAGATTAACTGATGTTGCAGGAAAAGTAATTAAACCAATATTAGCGTAGATTTATAGCACAATTTAGGTTTATCTAGGAAGATTTGAATAAATTTTGTAGGAACGTCCAATTTGGACGTTCCCGCTGGTTAAATTTGACCGCTAAAGTTTAATTGTGCAATAACTAATTAACATTTCAAATGAAAATAATTGCCACATTATTACTTATAATGCTATCTTTCAATATTTTTGCTCAGAAAGATTCGGCTCATTATCATCCAAATATCACACGAAAGCTATATTATCTAAAACCTTTACAAAAAGTCAATGGAGCGTATTATTACGGTGAGCGTCGACTGAGTGGCTACAACTCGCTCGAAGTACCCTTCTTTGAATTAAATAATTCAGAGGTAAATTTTCATTACCGCCGATATAAAACATTTACTAGCATCGGGCAAGCAATTGGTTTTATTCCAACTATCTATGTACTTGCTACGCTCAACAAACCACGTACTCGCCAAAATGGATTTTATACAAGTACTTATTTAAGTATAATCGGGGCTACATTGGCTGGAAGCATCACTTTTTCATTACTCGGAAAATCTCATATAAAAAAAGCAGTAATCAAATACAATCAAGCACTTGGACAAAACAATATGAGTAATTTACAACTAAAAACTGATGAAAACTCCTTAGGATTGACACTTCGATATAATTTCTAAATCCCCTCATAGACTGACAACATATCAATAAAACTTACAAAAAAACATTTCTTGTCAGTATTTAAAACATTTTTGGCAGTCAAAACTGAAATTTTGTCAGAAAATCGTACCTTTGCCGCTCGTTGGCAGAACTTTTGTGGAAATGCTATCATGTCTTAGATTTCGTGATTAAAGATTCGAGACAGGTAAAAAGATTCAATTTTTAAATCGTTTTTAAGTCTTGTTTCTTCGGCCCTAAATCTTGTATCTCATATCTTAATCTTAAATTTTTTAAACTCAAAAACTCAGAATAAAATGTCAGTAAACATCAAGCCCTTAGCAGACAGAGTATTGGTAGAAGCTGCTCCGGCAGAGGAAAAAACAGCATTCGGTATCATCATCCCGGATACAGCAAAAGAAAAACCACAAAAAGGTATTGTAGTAGCAGCAGGACCAGGCAAAAAAGATGAGCCAACTTTAGTAAAAGTAGGTGACAACGTACTTTATGGTAAATATGCTGGTACAGAAATCACTGTTGACGGTAAAGAGTACCTCATCATGCGTGAGTCTGATATTTACGCAATTGTGTAATTGATTTGAAAATTTGGAGAGGTGTAAATTTTCTAATATTTTTTGCACAGTTCTCAAATTTTCATGATTCTTAAAATTAATTCCCAAATCTTCAAATTAGCAAATTTTCAAATTAAAAAAAATGGCAAAGCAAATTATATTTGATACAGACGCAAGAGAGAAATTGAAACGTGGCGTTGATACTCTTGCAAATGCAGTAAAAGTAACACTTGGACCAAAAGGTCGTAATGTTATCATTGATAAAAAATTCGGTTCACCAGCTATCACTAAAGATGGTGTTACTGTTGCGAAAGAAATCGAATTGAAAGATTCTATCGAAAATATGGGTGCTCAACTCGTGAAAGAAGTAGCTTCTAAGACTGCTGACCAAGCGGGTGACGGTACTACAACTGCGACTGTATTAGCACAATCTATCTACACTATCGGTGCAAAAAACGTAGCGGCTGGTGCAAATCCAATGGATTTGAAACGTGGTATCGAAAAAGCTGTAACAGCAGTTGTAGCTGCTTTGAAAGCACAATCTAAGCCAATCTCAACTTCAAAAGAAATTGAGCAAGTAGCAACAATCTCTGCCAACAATGACTTTGAAATTGGTCAAATGATTGCTCACGCAATGGAGAAAGTTGGTAAAGAAGGTGTTATCACAGTTGAAGAAGCTCGTGGAACAGAAACCGAAGTTAAAACTGTAGAAGGTATGCAGTTCGACAGAGGTTATTTATCTCCATATTTCGTTACTAATGCTGAGAAAATGGAAGTTGAAATGGAAAAACCATTCATCTTGATTTCTGAGAAAAAAGTTTCTTCGATGAAAGAACTTCTTCCAGTATTAGAAGGTGTAGCACAAACAGGCCGTCCGTTATTAATCATCGCTGAAGATGTTGATGGTGAAGCTCTTGCTACATTGGTTGTAAACAAAATCCGTGGTGCATTGAAAGTTGCAGCTGTAAAAGCTCCAGGTTTTGGCGACCGTCGTAAAGCAATGTTGGAAGACATCGCAATCTTGACTGGTGGAACTGTAATTGCAGAAGAAAGAGGCTTCAAATTAGAGAATGCTGATATTTCTTACTTAGGACATTGCGATAAAATCATTATCGACAAAGATAACACTACTATTGTTAATGGTGCAGGTGACCAAGAGTTAATCGCTGGCCGTGTAAACCAAATCAAAGCTCAGATGGAATCAACAACTTCTGACTATGACCGTGAGAAATTACAAGAGCGTTTGGCTAAGTTGTCAGGTGGTGTAGCTATTATCTACATTGGTGCTGCAACTGAGGTTGAAATGAAAGAGAAAAAAGACCGTGTTGATGATGCACTTCACGCAACTCGTGCTGCCGTTGAAGAAGGTATCGTAGCTGGTGGTGGAGTAGCTTTGATTCGTGCTCAGTCAGCTTTAGTTGATCTTGAGGGCTTAAACGGTGACGAAACTACTGGTATTGCAATCATCCGTTCGGCAATCGAATCTCCATTGCGTTGTATTGTTGCAAACGCAGGTGGAGAAGGTTCGGTAATCGTACAAGAAGTGAAAAACGGAAAAGACGATTACGGCTATAATGCTCGTGAAGATAAATTTGAAAATATGTTGGCCGCTGGTATCATCGACCCTACGAAAGTAACTCGTTTGGCTCTTGAAAACGCTGCATCAATCGCAGGTTTATTGCTTACAACTGAAGCAGTTGTTTCTGATATTCCAGAAGATAAGGCTCCAGATATGGGTCACTCACACGGTGGCGGCATGGGCGGCATGATGTAATATTAGCTCGCTTTATATACAAAAAAGGTCTTAGGAGAAACCCTAAGACCTTTTTTTGTTTTTACTCTTTTTTAAAAAACCAAAAAACTTTATTCAACAAAAATCGTTAAGTTTGTAAAAAATACTGCAAATATGACAGCAATTTTGGATAAAAAAATAGTCAAAGATGCCCTACGTGAGTTAATCACAGAAGAACCAGAAACTTTCAAAAAACTTTTGAAAGAAGTTCTAAGCGAAGATACATTAAGTGAAGATGAAGAATTTGAGCAACTGATTAAGAAGAATTTCACTCGTTTTGAAAAAACTTTTAAGGCTTTGGCTTGATGAGATATTTAACAAAACAAAGAGTCGTTCAACTTAATGAAGCCACGGTTGATGCTCACGGTGGAAATTTTATGCCTCCAAATAATTTCCTGCACGAAGAAAACTTAGATTATTTACTTGATGCAGTTCAAGCGGAAATGTTTGGCGAACCTCTTTATCCAAATATTTCAGATAAAGCGGCCATCTATTGCTATAATATTATTTGTAATCATATTTTCTCAGATGGAAACAAACGAGGTTTAGCCTCGGCATTACTTTTTTTGAATCTAAATGGGTTTGATTTAAGCTTGGATATCAATGATAACCTTTTAACTAATTACATCATAAAAATCGCTTCGGGAGAATCAAACTTAGAAGAATGTAGGGCTTGGTTTGCCGAAAATGCAGTAAAACTTTAAGCCAGCTTTTGAAAAAAAAGACATTTTTGATATATTCCAATCTGAAACGAGTACAACCAAATATAAAAATATCAAACAATGTCAACTTTCCAAGCATTCTACATCACTGAAAACGACGATAAAACTTTCTCTCAAAACATCATTGAGCGTAAAATCGAAGATTTACCAGCGGGCGAGGTCTTAATCAAAGTACAATATTCTTCATTAAACTATAAAGATGCCCTTTCGTCAACTGGAAATCGTGGTGTTACTCGCAATTACCCACACATGCCAGGAATTGATGCCGCAGGTGTGGTTGAAGATAGCCATTCAGCCGATTTCAGGCAAGGTGATAAAGTTCTCGTAACTGGCTTTGACCTCGGAATGAACACTTCAGGTGGTTTCGGACAATACATCAGCGTTCCTGCCAAATGGGTCATAAAACTTCCTAAAGGACTAAAAGCCAAAGAAAGTATGATTTTCGGAACGGCTGGATTAACCGCAGCTTTGTGTATTGATAAATTATTGCAAAATGGACTTACTCCCGAGAAAGGAAAGATTATTGTAACAGGGGCAACGGGCGGCGTAGGTACAATGGCGGTAATGATTTTGGCAAAACTTGGCTTCCATGTTGTAGGCGTAACGGGTAAACCCGAAGGGCGAGGTTTTTTACTTAAAATCGGAGCGAAAGAAGTTATTTCTAGAGAAGAAGTGGATGATAAATCAATCCGTCCATTATTAAAAGGAATCTATGCAGGTTGTATTGATACAGTTGGGGGGAATATTCTCGCAACTATCTTAAAATCAATGCAATACAATGGATTAGTAGCCATTTGTGGCTTAGTAAATTCTCCCCAATTGCCAACGACTGTATTTCCTTTTATCCTGCGTGGTGTATCGATGTTTGGCATAGATTCATCTGAATGTGATATTGAATGGCGTAAAAAGCTTTGGAAAAAACTCGCCAAAAACTGGAAACCTTCTAATATTCAATCAATTATTAAAACTGTTACATTAAAAGGTTTACCGAAAGAAATCAAGGAAATTTTGAAAGGCGGACAAATAGGTCGTGTGATTGTAAGATTATAAAAAATTATTATCTTTAAGGCATAAACCTTAATCTTATGCCTGTTCTAACTCGCCTTACTTCGGCCGATATCTATCGTGGCTTTGTCATGCTCTTGATGATGGCCGAAGTCTTACATTTCGGAGAAGTTTCCGAAGCACTTCCAGAAAGCACTTTTTGGTCATTTCTCGCTTTTCATCAAGACCATGTTGAGTGGGTTGGTTGCTCGCTTCACGATATGATTCAGCCATCATTTTCTTTCTTGGTGGGTGTAGTTCTCCCCTATTCCATTGCCAGTCGAATTTCGCAAGAAAGTAGTTTTAGTAAAGTTTTTGTTCACGCCCTCAAACGCTCATTCATTTTAATTTTATTGGGAGTTTTTCTACGTTCTCAACACAAAACACAAACCTATTTTACATTTGAAGATACCCTCAGCCAAATAGGTTTAGGATATCCTATCTTGTTTTTATTGGGTTTCCGTTCACAAAAAATCCAAATTTCGGCACTTATCATAATTCTTTTTGGTTATTGGTTGGCTTTTGCACTTTATCCGCTTCCTGATGCCAATTTTGATTATACGAGTATTGGCGTTACCAAAGACTGGGAGCATAATTTAACAGGTTTTGCAGCACATTGGAATAAAAACACCAATTTCGCTTGGGCATTTGACCAATGGTTTCTGAATCTATTTCCAAGAGAAAAACCTTTTGTCCGCAATGGTGGTGGTTATTCAACACTTAGCTTTATCCCAACACTTGGAACAATGATTTTGGGACTTTTAGCAGGAAATATTCTTAAATCTGATGTTCTACCCTACGAAAAACTCAAGCGATTCATCATTCTAGGCATTTCGGGCTTAGTAATTGGTTTGATTTTAAATCGACTTGGCATTTGTCCGAACGTAAAACGTATCTGGACCCCAACGTGGGTGATTTTCAGTGGAGGACTTTGCTTTTTGTTCTTGGCTTTCTTTTATTGGATAATTGACATCAAAGAAAAAACCAATTGGGCGTATTTTCTGAAAGTAATTGGTATGAATTCGATTGCAGCCTATTGCATAGCCGATGCACTTGGGGTTTATATCTCAAAATCACTCAAAATTCATTTAGGCGAAAATTATTCAACTATTTTCGGAATTCCTTATCAATCACTTGTTCATGGTGGCTTGATGTTACTAATTTATTGGTTGCTTCTTCAATGGCTATTTAAAAAGAAAATTTTTATCAAAATTTAAACTAAACGTAAAAAACTTTACTTCTATCAATTATCCCCTATCTTCAACCAAAAGATTGGGGATTTTTTTATTTACAAAATATCAAAATCCCCTATTCATTTTTCTACTGCTCCATAACCTTTCTCAAATTTATAGACACCAATTACCCACTTTTGTTATTAAATGTATGAATTATGTAATCATTAGAATTAATTATGTAATACTTCCTGACAAGATTTGCTTCAACTTTACATAGTAAAAATTATTTCTAAAGTAAACCATTCAGTTTCTACACATAACTTCATTACCTACTGAAATTTTACGAAAATGAAATAATTCTACAAAAAATTTAGACATATTTTACTATTTTTTTTACACTAAAACAGCTTTAAAAATGAAAAAACTTGTTCATTCAATTGTATTTACGCAATGTAAATCTCTTTTCACCAGTTGGAGCCTTGGTTGCCTGATTATCTTGAGTTTTAATGAAGCCGTATTTGCCCAAAACCCCTCTGCAATACTTGATGTAGCGGCCAATAATAAAGGAGTTTTGATTCCTCGTGTGAGTTTAACATCAACTGCTGATATTAGTACTATTACCTCGCCCGCTACGTCATTACTTGTGTATAACACCACTACTGTTGGCATTCCCCCTACCAATGTCTCACCAGCATATTATTACTGGAATGGCACAAAATGGAATCTTTTAGGTGGCATCACAACCTTTGCAGAGTTTTATGCACTCATGCCCGGCGATAATACTGCTACAATTGCTGCAGGTTCACCCGTCGAATTTCCTCAGAATGGTCCAACAAATGGCATCATTACTCGTATCAATGCAAGTCAATTTAATATCCCTGCCGTTGGAATCTATTCGGTTCGTTGGCAAGTAAGCATAGCCGAAGCAGGGCAACTTATCTTGCAACTTAATGGAACAGACCTTGCAAGAAGTGTGGTTGGGAGAGCAACAGGGACAGATCAAATTGTAGGTGAAACAATGATTTCGACTACCCTACCAAACACTGTTCTAACAATTGCGAATCCAAGTGGTAATCCAGTTGCAATTACTCTTAATCCGAGTGCGGGTGGTACACGAGCTGTTTCAGCCAATCTTATCATTACTCGAATACAATAAAATTTACTTTAGAAAGTAGGCTCGTACCTACTTTCTAAAGTAAAAAATCAACACAAAAATATAAATATAGCCAAAAATGAAAAACGAAATAAAAGTTGGAGGTAGGACAAAACTATACTCTGAAGATGTGGCATACTTTGAAGCCAATGTAAACTATACAATCATACATTATTACCAAGGAAAAAATAAAATCGTTGCTACAACTATTGGTCAGATTCACGAACGTATAGGCGAAGAATGTGGTTTTATACGTCCTAATAGAAGTTATCTTATCAATCTTCAATTTGTTGATAACTATCATTTGGGAGAACTTTTGCTACAAAACAAATTGAAAGTAAATATCTCAAGAAGAAGAATAAAACGATTAAATAACATTGTAGAGAAGTATTTTGAGCAAAAAATACCAATTAGTACTTAATTGTCGAAAATATTGAAATAACATGACACATTTTAAAATGGTATGTCATGTTATTCTTCACACATTAAATTCAATTATCACCTTCTTTTCTGACATCAAAAACCCTTTGCAACCAAGATTTTTTCTCGGCATTATCTGCATCTTTCTCTTCTTTTGTTAGCTGATAACCAAGCAATTGTGCCAAATCTGGTTGCCCAGCATCAATCCAACAAGTAAGCCAAAAATCTCCTACCATTTTTATTGAAGCTCTCATTTGTCGCTCCACTTGATTTTTGAGCATGGTATGATATCGTTCCGAAAAATCTTTTGAATAACTTTTTATGGTCATGCCATTTCGCTCATCAAAACCAAATTTTTTATCTTCTGAAAACTGGCTTGTTAGTTCTCTTTCAAAAACCAAAACCGAGTCTAAGGCAGCATTTGCTCTCAAAACCGCTTGCCAAGCACGCTTCTGAGGTATTTTTACATATTCTGCTTGTCCGACAAAAAAATCATAATTATCCGAAAATAATTCAGGCAAACGGCTTTCCCAAAAACCATGAATCCCGACCTGATTGGTAAGTTGTCCGTTATAATTTCGAGTTGTATGAAGTGGCACATTAGCATCTGCAATATAATGACCAATATCAGCCGAAAGCATCAAAATCCTCCGAACATCACGTTTACGAAATGCTTCCGTAAGCTGAAACTTCATAAAATTGATATGCCAAGGAACAATACCATGTCGGTTTAAAGAATCTTCTGAAATCTTCTCAGTCACTTCTTTCCACGAATAAGTTGGAAGTTTCATTCGCAACGAATCGGAATAATTATCTAAGTCAATAAAATGTCGAGGAGCCTCTTCTTTTACAGCATAACGCCGCTGATCAGGATTTACTGCATTTTCGGTAATATAGTCTATGTGTGATTTATAAAATTTAAACATTTCGGGTGGAAGCGTAAAAACCGCCAAACGATTTATTCGCTGATGCCCAAAAAAGCCCCACAGTGGACGCTGCCACAGTGGACGCTGCCACAGTGGACGCTGCCTCAGTGGACGTGAATTTTCCAGTTTCAGTTTCCAAGAAGAAATCAAAATGATACCTAAAAAAAGAAAAGCACACCTGACCAAAATTATCCATTTCAGTAAAAAAACTTTTTTAACACCTCTTATTATCATTTTTGCCATATTTTTTTTTCAAAATAAAATATTTTATCACAGACTTTCTAAAAAACTTCTGATTTAAACCTCAAAAACCATAATTTTTCATTTTTTCTTAGATAATACCTATATTTCAAATGCTCTTTTTTAGAAAAAACATAATTTCATTTTAAAACTCCTAAAAACAAAACCTAATTTTAAATATTTTGAAAATTTAAGGATTAATACAAGTT
>JAFEIL010000139.1 GCA_017495105.1 Emticicia sp.
TTAATGGACCGGCGACCCCCCAAAACTTCACCTAAGGCTTCGGCCGCAGCCTCCAGATGTGATAAGAACTTAATATATGGCCCAAATTTTCCGATTGAAACAATAATAGGTAGGTCTTCAAAAAAACCAACCTCTCTTGGCAGTTTTGGCAAATCAAACAAAGCTAAGCCTTCTTCAAGGGTGATTTTATCAATCAACTGTCCTTTTTGTAAGCTAACAAACGTAGGCTTTTCCTCATCGTCTTTTTCACCTATTTGTACATAAGGTCCAAATTTTCCAATTTTTACTGATACTTTTTTGCCAGATTTTGGATCAATACCTAATTCACGAGTGCCAGCAGTTGATTTTGCATCAGAAGCTAATTCAATCTTACTATGAAAATCTTTATAGAAATTAGAAATAATATTTTGCCATTCAACTTTTCCATCGGCAATTGTATCAAAGCTTTTTTCGACATTTGCCGTAAAATTATAGTCGATTACGCCATCAAAATTTTCTACTAAAAAGTCATTTACAACCACTCCGATATTTGTCGGAAAAAGTTTAGCTTTTTCGGTGCCATAATTTTCTTTACCAACTCTCTCAGAAATCACATTTTCTTGAAGTGTAAACTCCTTAAAATCCCTTTCTTTTCCAATGCGATCTTCTTTTACCACATAATTTCGCTTTATGATTGTCGAAATTGTAGGTGCATAAGTTGATGGCCTACCGATACCCATTTCTTCGAGTTTCTTTACTAAACTTGCCTCGGTATATCTTGCAGCAGGTTTTGTAAAACGCTCAGTGGCTTTCATTATCGATAAATCTAAAATTTGACCAATGTTTAATGGCGGCAACATGCCTTTATTTTCTTCGTCCTCGTCATCGCTCGATTCCAAATAGACTTTCAAGAAACCATCAAATTTAATTACCTCACCAGTTGCCACAAGTTCTTCGTTGGTTGTTGAAATTGAAATAGTGGCAACAGTGCGTTCAAGTTCGGCATCCGCCATTTGTGAGGCAATCGAGCGTTTCCAAATCAATTCATACAAACGCTGTTCGTTTCTATCGCCATCGGTTCGCTCAACCGCAAAATCGGTTGGACGAATTGCTTCGTGTGCTTCTTGGGCGTTTTCGTTTTTGGTTTTATATTGGCGAGTTTTTACATATTTTTCGCCGTAAGCATTTTCAATCTGCGTTTTTGCTTTTTCTACGGCCTCTCCCGATAGGTTAGTAGAATCCGTACGCATGTATGAAATCTTTCCAGCCTCGTAGAGTTTCTGAGCTACAGTCATGGTTTGTAAAACCGAAAATCCTAGTTTACGAGAAGCCTCTTGTTGTAAAGTTGAAGTAGTGAAAGGTGCGGCAGGAGATTTTTTCGCTGGTTTTACTTCAAGGTTTTTGATAGTAAAAATTGCACCGAGACATTTTTCCAAAAATGCTCTTGCTTCGGCTTCTTTTTCAAAGTTTTTGCCAAGTTCAGCATTCAAAACTTTGCTTTGGGCGGCATCCCGCTTCTCAATGATAAATTGAGCAACTACCTTGAAAGAAGATTTTGAGTTGTGGGCATCAATTTCACGCTCACGGTCAACGATAACTCTTACAGCAACCGACTGTACACGTCCAGCTGAAAGATTGGTGCGTTCGCCAGTTCGAATTTTTTGCCATAAAACTGGTGATAATTCAAACCCAACTAATCTATCTAATACACGGCGTGCTTGTTGTGCATTTACCAAATCCATGTTAATCGTTCGTGGATTTTCAATAGCCGATGTAATTGCTTTTTTTGTTATCTCTCTAAATACAATTCTTGGAGTTGAATCTATTAAACCCAAAGCCTCTTTTAAGTGCCAAGAAATGGCTTCTCCTTCACGGTCATCATCGGTCGCGAGCCAGACTGTTTCTGATTCTTTGGCTAATTTTTTCAATTCACTTATCACCTTTGTTTTATCAGATGAGACTATATACTTAGGTGAAAATTGATTTTTTACATCAATTCCTAATTCTTTATCAGGTAAATCTCTTACGTGGCCATAACTTGATTTAACGGTAAAATCTTTGCCAAGATAACCTTCAATTGTCTTGGCTTTGGCAGGGGACTCAACTATGACTAAATTTTTCGACATCTATCCTGATTTTGATAATTTTGGGTCAAATATAAGCCTTGATTCATAAAACTACTATTTTCTTTATAAAATTGCCAAAAAAAATATCTTTTTAAGGCATTGAATCTGTTGATTATATTAAATGAAATTCAAAAATTAAGTTTTAAAAAAGACATTTTTATTAGTTTTTGATTAGAATTGAGCTTTTTTTTATAAAATTTTAAGATAATCGTCCCTAAAGGTTGTATTTACATCGCTTCTACTCTATTTTTGCAATAATTCCTTCCCGTATTAATTGATGTTGAGTACTTTTGTTTTATACATCAATTTGAAGAAACATACGGTAATAATAAATCTTAAATTATTTTAACTAATGGCAGTTTTTGACTTAGATATGATTAAGAGCGTTTACGCTCAAATGCCAGAAAGAGTAGCCGCTGCTCGTGCTGCAGTAGGCAGACCACTTACTTTGGCCGAAAAAATTCTTTATTCTCATTTGTGCGAAGGTGCAGCGACTAAGGCCTATGGAAGAGGTGTTGATTACGTTGATTTTGCTCCTGACCGTGTAGCTATGCAAGATGCTACTGCCCAAATGGCTCTATTACAATTCATGTCAGCTGGTCGTCCTAAAGTGGCTGTTCCCTCAACAGTTCACTGCGATCACTTAATTCAAGCAAAAGTTGGTGCAACTGACGATTTAAAAATTGCGACCGAAAAAAACAAAGAAGTTTATGATTTTTTAGCTTCAGTTTCAAATAAATATGGTATCGGTTTTTGGAAAGCAGGGGCTGGTATTATTCATCAAGTTGTAATCGAAAACTACGCATTCCCTGGCGGTATGATGATTGGAACTGACTCACACACGCCAAATGCAGGTGGTTTGGGTATGGTTGCCATTGGCGTTGGTGGGGCTGATGCTTGCGATGTAATGGCAGGCCTAGCTTGGGAATTAAAAATGCCAAAATTAATCGGAGTAAAATTGACTGGTAAACTAAAAGGATGGGCTTCTGCAAAAGATGTTATCTTGGAGGTGGCTGGACAATTAACTGTGAAAGGGGGTACTGGTGCAATAGTTGAATATATTGGTAAAGGTGCAGATAGCCTATCAGCAACTGGAAAAGGAACTATCTGTAATATGGGTGCTGAAATTGGTGCAACCACATCTCTTTTCGGTTATGACAAAAAGATGGCGGCATACTTAAAGGCCACTGGTCGTGCAAGAGTCGCTTCTTTGGCTAATGGAATTAAGGATTTGTTACGCCCTGACCAAGAATGTATTGATAATCCAGAAGCATATTACGACCAAGTAATCGAAATCAATCTTTCTAGATTGGAGCCAAGAATCAATGGTCCATTCACACCAGATCTAGCTTGGCCTTTATCTAAATTTGCAAAAGCCGTTATCAAAAACAAATGGCCTCAAAAATTAGATGTAGGTTTGATTGGCTCATGTACCAACTCTTCTTACGAAGATATGACGCGTGCTGCTTCAATCGCTTCACAAGCTGCTGCTAAAAATATTAAAGCCAAAGCAGAATTTACAATCACACCAGGCTCTGAATTGGTACGTTTCACAGCTGAACGTGATGGTATTTTAGCTAAATTTGATGCAATCGGCGGTGTAGTTCTTGCTAACGCATGTGGACCATGTATTGGACAATGGGCAAGACATGGAGCTGAGAAAGGTGAGCGTAATTCTATCATCACGTCATTCAACCGTAACTTTGCGAAACGTGCCGATGGTAATCCTAACACGCACGCCTTCGTAGCTTCACCAGAAATTGTAACTGCTTTTGCTATTGCGGGTGATTTGACTTTCAATCCTGTTAAAGACACTTTGACTAACGAGAAAGGTGAGCAAGTAAAACTCGAAAATCCATTTGGTGTTGAATTACCTCCAATGGGCTTTGATGTGAAAGATGCAGGATATCAAAAACCAAAGAAAGATGGTAGCAATGTAAAAGTAGCTGTTAGTCCAAAATCCGACCGTTTGCAATTACTCGATCCATTCAAACCTTGGGAAGGAACTGACCTTTCTGGTTTGAAATTATTGATAAAAGCCAAAGGAAAATGTACAACTGACCATATTTCAATGGCTGGACCATGGTTGAAATTCCGTGGACACCTTGATAATATCTCTAACAATCTTTTGATTGGTGCAATTAACTTTGCTAACGATAAAGCAAATACAGTTAAAAACCAATTGACTGGAGTTTATGGTGAAGTTCCTGCCGTTCAACGTGCTTACAAAGCAGCTGGAGTAGGTACTATCGTAATCGGTGACGAAAACTATGGTGAAGGTTCATCAAGAGAACACGCCGCAATGGAGCCACGTCATTTAGGCGTTCGTGCAATCATTGTTCGTTCGTTTGCACGTATTCACGAAACAAACTTGAAAAAACAAGGTATGTTGGGTCTGACATTTGCCAACCCTGCGGACTATGATAAAATCCAGGAAGATGATACTTTTGATATTTTGGGTTTGACTACTTTTGCTGAAGGAATTCCTTTGACATTAGTTGCTAACCACAAAGATGGCTCAAAAGACGAAATTAAATTGAACCATACTTATAATGCAAGTCAAATTGGCTGGTTTAAAGCTGGTTCTGCATTGAATTTGATTGCAGCTGAGGCAGCGAAACAGTAATAGATTTTGAGTAAAAGCTTAAAAAAAGTGCCTTAAAAGAGATTTTGAGGTGCTTTTTTTGCGTTTTGTCTGAAATTTGTCAGATTTTAATAAAATCACTATTTTTGAAAAACAAAAAAATGAAAACTACAAAGCCATACAAACTACTACTTTTACTTCTATTATTTATCTCACGAACAATCTTCGCCTCAGATTCATTAAAAGTTAAGAAAATTGAATATTTTGAAGAAGGGAAGTTGGTTAGGGCTGAATATATTGATACTTTGTCATTAAAAACAAAAGAAGTGTTTATCCACTATAAAGAAGGGTTTGAAGGAAGAGAGCAAAATGAGGTTTGTTTAATTCAATCGGAAAATGGCAAATATATTTTATTTAAAACATATCATGTAAATATAATTGGCGATAGCATTTTTTTCTATAATCCTAATAATTTAGGTTCAATTCAGAAAG
>JAFEIL010000538.1 GCA_017495105.1 Emticicia sp.
AGTGAAACCCTTTTTCCAAATACCGTAGATTATCACCAGCATCTATGTCGAACCCTGCCTTTGATATAGCTCTACCAATGGGTTTATCCATAAGACTCTGAGGTATAATATGATGAATTTGATAACCATCAATTGTTGTCCACTGAGAATATTTTGCAGTTTTTATTACACCATTGTATCTACGTATTCCCACAATTCCAGCCAATGCACTTTTTACTATTTTCATCTTAGCCATACTACTTACCACTTTAGTAGTCATAGCTGCCACTTTCGCTCCTTTCAAAAAATAGCCAACAACTGGAATAGATGTTCCGAGGTTAAATAATGCAGAGCCATATTTACCTCTGCCAACATCAATTGCAGCATTCGTTAATCCCGCAACTGTTTGTAATCCAGGCACCCACCCAACTCCATCAATAGCAAGTTGTAAATTATCTAATCTACTTTCATTATTATCAGGACTTCTTTTTGCTCTTACTTCAACCTCATCTAATAATTTCCCATCATCAATACCATCACCATTAACATCAGTCAAACCCCAAAGGTCTATATTTGATATTGGATTACTCGCCCCGTACTGATACGGAGAGAAATTCTCGTCTGCTTCAGTCATTGGGTCAACCCCAAACCACCTACCTACTGTCGGGTCATACATTCTTGCACCGTAGTCGTAGTAGCCAATGTCTGGTTGTTGTTCTTTGCCGTTGTACTTAAATCTATCTTCTGGGCTGCCTTTGTATTTATCAAAGCCATTGGTGCTAAACATCGGTAATTTTACACCCCATGGGTCGTAGTGTGCCTGTTGTACTACTGTTGGAGCATAGCCTATTTCGGGTCGGTCGGCGTTCCGATTTGTTTGAGCAGTTTCTATTTGCTCAGCACAGCGGCACGCTACACGCAAATTACCCAAATGGACACCCCTTTATTTCAAAGAACTTTATTGTTTATTAGGTCGCATTACAAATGCTCATTCTCTACAAGTCCAGCATCGCAGATGCGGACTAACAGGGGCTTTTTTGTTATTTATGCGAAATTTCGTTGTAAATGATTTTCAAGGGATATGTAACCATGTGAACCATCTTCATAAAGACTTTTTGCTTCTTTTTCATCAATATGCGTTTCAGAAATAAATTCAAAATCATCATTATAAAGCACAGAGTAATACTTATTTGTTAGCTCATCATATTTTCTGAATTTTGGCATTTCCCATTCATTTTTATTCCATCTCGAATATTTGCCTAAAATTTGCCAATTACTTAATTCAAAACCTAATCCACTAAATTTGGTCGCTGTAATAGCCTCGCTTTTATTTAAAACAAGATTATCCCCAATGGTAAAACTCAGTTGCCAAAAATAACCGAATAATAATTTTGTACGTCCTTTACGTCCTGCAATCAAACCTAAAAATTTATTGTGATTTTCAGTTTCAATTATAAATAAATCCCCTTCTGAATATTTTATTTTTATCTTTTCCATACTATTATCTTTTTAGGTAATCATCTGCGGCTTGAATGTATTTTGCTTTATTTGGGTTTTTATCGCCAATAGCATTTATTTTGTTATGCCCTCCATTTGCTTTTGATGCCGTTGATTCGTATTGTTTTGAAACTTTATGCTCTAACCCTCTTTGCTCTGCATAGTTATCTGTTCGATGCTTTGTTTCAAATTTATACTTACCAAGTGTAGCGTCATTAGCATGTTCCGTTTCTCGTCTTGCCAAGTCTGTTGTTCTTCCTGTCCTTACTACCGTTTCACCATCTTTTAAAGCATAAACACCTCCTTTTGCATTATCTGCACCTTTCGCTGCATCAATAGCATCAGAAATTTTATCAATTCCTTTGGCAATTTTTCCAGTTTTAGCCAGGTCGCCAACGTATGGCACGGCAGCACCTAAACCACTTGCTGCTGCTCCCCAATAGTCGCCACTCTTAGCAGAAAGAGAAGCCCCTAAAATATCTAAGGTTGGAGTAGGGTCAAAAACTCCTCCAATATCTACGGCAGCTTGTAAGATGTCATTTCCAGATAAAGTATAATTTCCACCAAAATCAACGCCTAAACTACTGGCATTTACTCGTAAATTTACTAAATCTGTTTTTACCGTAACGCTCGAATTGTTTGCTCCTAAAAGCGTAATGTCAAAAGGTGCTTGTCCATCGGGGTCAATATATCTAACAGGATTTCCAAAAAA
Source organism: Emticicia sp. (assembly GCA_017495105.1). Classification (GTDB taxonomy): domain Bacteria; phylum Bacteroidota; class Bacteroidia; order Cytophagales; family Spirosomataceae; genus Emticicia. The sequence goes on from JAFEIL010000538.1 coordinate 2,189, forward strand.
CGAACTATAAGGCGACCAACTTGGCATTTCGCTTGCCCTTGGGTCTATGGATAAAAAGCGTCCACCAATTTGTGGGTCGTACATTCTTGCACCGAAGTCATACCAGCCTGTCTCTTTGAGTTCTTCCTTACCTTGAAACTTAAATCTATCTTCTGGGCTGCCTTTGTAGCGGTCTTTGCCATTGCTCAAAAACAGTGGTAGCTTTACACCCCATGGGTCGTAGTGTGCCTGTTGTACTACTGTTGGAGCATAGCCTATTTCGGGTCGGTCGGCGTTCCGATTTGTTTGAGCAGTTTCTATTTGCTCAGCACAGCGGCAAGCTACACGCAAATTACCCAAATGGTCTTTAATATCATACTCGTATCGCCAATATTTATTGGTGGTATCGGGTGCTGTTGGGTAAGGTGGGTCGTACTTTGCACCATTTTGTTTTACAGTATTCGGTGGTAAAACCCTGCCTTCGGGAATTTTACACCCCATGGGTCGTAGTGAGCTTGTTGTACTACGGTTGGTGCATAGCCTATTTCAGGTTTTGTTTGAGCAGTTTCTATTTGCTCAGCATAGCGGCACGCTACACGCAAATTACCCAAATGGACACCCCTTTATTTCAAAGAACTTTATTGTTTATTAGGTCGCATTACAAATGCTCATTCTCTACAAGTCCAGCATCGCAGATGCGGACTAACAGGACATAAAACACCTGGATGATTATAAGTAGGTGGGAGCGGTATTTTATAATCAATATATGGTTCGCAACCTCTTGCAAATCTATATAATGAGGTATTTGTCAAATATCCATTTCCTAAAGTTCCTGCCCCTTCATCAGGAAGGCTTTGAATAGTTCTCGTAATTACGCCACCTGCATTAAGCGACCAACCTAATCCAACCCATGAAGCTAAATCCGCTACTTTGATTCCCGATGCGTGGTAGGATAATGAAATCGGTAAACTTAAATCTCTGGTTTTAACTTCATAGATAGGAATATTAATATTTGGTGTACCTGTATGATTACTCACAGGAATATCACCATAGCGTGCTAAACCAGCGGCTGTGGGCGATGGTGGAAATAAATTAGTTGGGTCTTGTCCGTCGGCAAGCGTTGCTGCTGTAGCAGATGGTGCTGCGGGGCTATTGAATGTTGTTGTTGAAGTATTTGTTGAGCTAACCGTTTTTTTTGTATAGCTACTCGAATTACCTATATATACTTGCCCATAAGTATTAATTTCTATAAGTACAGCAAAAATAGCAATACATGTTGTGTAAAATCTTCTCATTTTTTTAGAAAAATAGATGAATAATTTTATTTTATTTGATAACGAACATTAAATGTAATACTCGAATTCTTATATTGTACACTGGTATAATTTCTAATAGGATTGTTCATACCTAAATCGACTCCTATTTTATTAAAGCTACATCCTAAGCCAAATACTGAACCTATATTACTTCTTGTGAAACTATTTTCGTCATATTTATAACCAGACAAATAATTTGGATTTGCTTGTTTTGCGGCTTCATCATCAAATAAAAATTTAGGTGGTAGGCTATCCCATTCAGATGTATTTACTACATTTAATTTAAGAGAAAGAATATTCTCCCACAATACTCCTGCATATATATTTACTTTAAAATTACTCTTTTGTAGGATTATTGCATGTAAAGTGAGCGGAATCTGCAATGCTGTTGATTGGTAATTATAAGCTCTAAAATAGGACTTATTGAAACGCTCAAATACATTATTGCTATTATAGTATCCTCTTTCTGCTTTTAAGATTAGTTTCGGAACAGCATCTGAGTTTTTTGAAATAATATTTACCCCGCTTTCAAAATATAGTTTTTTACTGATAAGTAGGTCTGTGTATGCTCCAAGATTATACGAAGGCGTCCATTTATATTGTTCTGCAAACGGATAAGCTGGGTTTTCTGCCAACTCTCCAGGTTTTAGTTTGCTTACATTGCCTCCTGCATAAACGCCAAATTGCCACTTGCTTTGTGCCAGTGCGGTTTGCTGTAAGTAACATAAAACTATGCCGATGATTACTCTTAGTAAGGTTGCTTGCTTCATTTTTTATAAATAGTGTGTTTTTATTTAGATTTTATCAATTTTATGCTTCAAAAATGCTTTTTAAAATAATGTATTTTTTATTACGACTAACATATTTGCATTTAGCTGAATCTCTTGTATCTTTCTCCTAATGAGGTTTGCCAAGACCTTTGCCCTCAGTGTCCCTTGCAGGAGACACTGAGGGAACTGGAAACGTTCTATCGAGGAAATTTCTTTGGATAAAAAATTTCTTCAATGATATTTTTTCTACTTAATGGTCTATCTATGTAGAAATTTCCATTTCTATCAATATAATTTCCATTGGTTAAGTTGATTTTTGATTCATAAACTGTTTTACCCTTTAATACTTCTTTAACAATAATTATGTTATCTGATTTATATAATATTGTAGTTTTTCTGTATTGAGTGCCTTTCTCATCCAAATCTATAGATTTTATTAATTGTGCGTTTTTGAATATTAGTGATGAATATAATTTTCCTTCAGAATCATATTTATTACAGTAAACAATCTTTCCATTTAAATATTTTATTTTCAGTTCAATTATTCCTCTATTATGATAACTCCACACACCCTCCTCAACTCCATTAGTTATCTTACCTTTTATTGATGTTACTTCACTTTTAAGTAATAGAACTTTATTCTTAATATTAAATGGATTGGGCAGTTTCTCAAATTCGTTATTAATTTGACTATTGTATTTTGTGCTTTTTCCACATAATGAACCATAATATCCTTTGGGCGTCATATTCACAATATTAAACCAAACTTCATTAACTTTGTAATTAATTTTACAATCTCCACCACCAATATTTGATGACAATAATTCAACAGTACTTTTTGTGTAAGTACCCTTAAAAATTTTATCTATTTTGAATAGAGCATAGTTCTCTTTGCCTTTTTTTATAATACGAAGGCATTTTC
>JAFEIL010000163.1 GCA_017495105.1 Emticicia sp.
TTTCAGAGCATTGTTTGGTAAAAACAAGGAGGAACAAACAAACGAAATGTATTATTAAATAATCCACGTTAAATGGTCAACAGTCTATAGAATTTTCTTTAATTATAGACGGTGAACCATTTACTAATTTATTCCATTTCATCAAGAAACATTCGGTAAGCCCGATTAAGCTCATCAAAAGCCTTCATAGATTGCTGATGTTGAGCTTTTTCTATACCTAACTTATAAATATTCTCAGCCTTTGTAAAATCTTCTAAATAAACATATACTGCCGCGGCATGATAATAGGTAGGTAAATAATCCGGATGTTCGGTCAATAATCTTTCAAGATAAAACCTAGCTTTCTGAATATCCTTATTAAGGTACTCCATCGCGATGGCATAAGCATTAAAAGGTTCATTTGGCTCTTCATCTAAATACTGAAATAAAATTTTTAGTCTTTCTTCTTGCATTGAATATATCTTTAATTTAGATTTGCGTAATGTTATGCATGCATACTATTATTTACTTTTTTCAATAAATAACATTGACTTACTAAGTAAATTGATTATCAGACAATTTCTTTAAATATGCTTTTCATATAACCTCTAAAAGCATACAATAAATAAAATTTCCCATTAGGGGTTGGGAGTATAAAATTATGAAAATATTAGTTTGTATTTCGAGTGTACCCGATACAACTTCAAAAATCTCCTTTACTGACGGAGACACAAAACTAAACAAAGCTGGCGTAACTTACATCATCGGCCCTTACGATGATTATGCTTTGGCTCGTGCAGTTGAACTAAAAGAGCAATCGGGAGCAATAATTACTGTTTTGAATGTGGGCAATGCGGACGCCGAACCACAAATTAGAAAAGCACTGGCAATCGGAGCAGATGATGCAATTAGAGTGGATGTTGAACCAACTGATTCGTATTTTGTAGCCGAGCAAATTGCTGCCGTTGCTAAAGAGGGAAATTATGATTTAATCTTGATGGGTCGTGAAACGAGTGATTACAACTCAGGTGTTGTTCACGGAATCGTGGGTGAAATGCTAGGAATTCCATCATTCTCGCCAGTAATGCAATTAGATTTAAATGGAAATGAGGCAATTATGACCCGTGAAATTGAAGGTGGAAAAGAGAAATTAACGGCTTCACTTCCATTGGTTTTAGGTTGCCAAGAACCAATTGCTGAATGGAAAATACCGAATATGCGTGGAATTATGACTGCTCGCACAAAGCCATTGAAGGTTATTCCAGCAGCGGGTTCGGCTCTTACAACAACGGAAAAATATAGCCTGCCAGCTCCCAAAGGTGCTTGCAAAATGATTCCTGCCGAAGAAGCTGAAAAACTAATCGAATTATTGAAAACAGAAGCCAAAGTGCTATAAATTAGTCCTGAATTCTGGGTTTTGAGTGCCGAGTTTTAGCTCGAACTTGACTCAGAACTCAGCACACAAAACTCAGAACAACAATGATACTCATATTCACAGAGATTGCCGATGGTGCAATCAAAAAATCATCTCTAGAAGCTATCTATTACGGATCTAAAGTAGCCGAAATGATGGGCACAACTGCAACAGCACTTGCAATTGGCAATGCAGATGAAGCAGAATTAGCAAAAGCTGGAAACTTTGGTGCCGCTAAAGTTTTGCACGCCAATGACACAAAACTTACAAATCCAAATAGCATGGCTTATGCAAGTGTATTGGCAGAAACTGTAAAAAGTATAGGAGCAAAAGTAGTTGTAACGGCAAAATCCTCATTTGCTGATGCCGTGACGGCTCGTGCTGCTGGTGCATTAAAAGCCGCAGTTGTTGGAAACGTAACCGAATTGCCAGACCTCAGCAATGGTTTCCAAGTAAAAGTAAGTATTTTCACTGGAAAAGCCTTTGCCGATGTAAATGTAAACGGCGATGTGAAAATTCTTGCAATAAAGAAAAATGTAGTTGCTCCAATTGAAAGTGGCAATATTGCAACAGTAGAAAATATTTCTCCTGCACTTGCTGATAATCTTTTTGCAGCCAAAGTAACTGAAACAATTAAAGCAACTGGAATGATTTCTTTACCAGAAGCAGATTTAGTTGTTTCAGGTGGACGAGGCATGAAAGGCCCAGAAAACTGGCAACCTTTACTGGATTTAGCTGATGCTTTGGGTGCTGCAACTGCTTGCTCGAAACCGGTATCAGACTTAGATTGGAGACCCCACCACGAACATGTTGGACAAACCGGTGTAAAAGTTGCTCCGAATCTTTATATAGCCTGTGGAATATCGGGAGCAATTCAACATTTGGCCGGAGTAAACTCTTCAAAAGTATTAGTGGTAATCAACAAAGACCCCGAAGCACCATTCTTCAAAGCCGCAGATTATGGCATTGTTGGTGATGTGTTTGAAGTTTTACCAAAATTGACAAAGGCTGTTTTGGCAAACAAATAATCCTCAAAATAATTTTCTTGAAACTTATTAGCCCAAATTTGGTTTATAAAACTAAGTCTGGGCTAATTGTATTTATGGGCTTCAAACGAAAAACACAAATTTTTAGAAGGAATAAAACACAAGTTTTATTTATATTTGCATCGTGGAAAAAATAAAACTCGAAATATTAGGACTATCGCCAAGTCAATCTCAGACTGGCTCTTTTGCATTGGTACTATCGGAAGAAGGTGGTAGTCGCCGCTTACCAATTATAATAGGTATGTTTGAAGCTCAAGCGATTGCAATTGAGATGGAACATATTATACCTAATCGGCCAATGACGCACGACTTATTTAAGTCTTTCGCTCGTGCATTTGATTTTACAGTCGAAGAAATCGTCATTTCAGACCTCAGAGAAGGGATTTTCTTTGCAAAAATTGTATGTACAGACGGCATTCGGCAGAAAACTGTTGATGCTCGTCCATCAGATGCTATTGCTATTGGCTTGCGTTTTCAAGTACCGATTTATTCAACAGAACAAATTTTGAATGATGCAGGAATTACCACCAATGAGGTTGAGCAAGCTGATGAAACCGAAGAATTGGTCGAACCTGCTACTACTCGTCCACAAAAATCTCAAAAAGAAGCCTTGAAAGATTATAGTTTGGACGAGCTAACAAGCATGCTTTCGCAAGCATTGGCAGAGGAGGCATACGAAAGAGCAGCCAAAATCAGAGACGAGATTGATAAGCGAAATTAAAAGTTATTTCTTTAAACATATCAAAGCGTTGATTTTTACATAAAATCAACGCTTTTCTTTTGAAAGCTAACACAAGCGAATCTTTTTCAGCTTTGATTTTTGATAAATGTCAAATAATTACTATCTTTCAATTATAAACACCTAAACCTATAAAAATAGACCTTAGTTTTGAGAATGATTAGAATAATTAAAAATTTTCTCCCAATTCCCAACAATGATTCAAATCCTTTCTTCAGATATGTGTCATACATAGACTTATTTGGTATTTTTGAGCGTGACCCATTCGGAAATTGGATGATTCTAAAGCGTTTCATTATTTTAATTGCAGGAATTCCGTCTTTTTGGCGTTTAGCTGTTGCTAATCAATTGAAAGTTGAAGGTGCCGAGTATTTAGAAAAACTACCCAATCAAAACGTCTATTTTATTTCGAATCATCAAACCTATTTTGCAGATGTGATTGCTTTTTATCATATTTTTTGTTCTGTAAAATGGGGTTTCCGTAATCGCGTACTGCCAATTGCGTTATTAGCTCCTCGTGCGAGAACTTTCTATGTGGCGGCCAGCGAAACCATGAAAGAAGGCATAATTCCAAAAATATTAAGTTTAGCGGGAGCTATTTTGGTAGAACGCTCATGGAGAGCCAAAGGTGAAAATGTAAAACGCACACTTGATACATCAGCAGGTGATAATGTAGCATTAGGCTTAAAGTTTGGCTGGGTAGTGAGTTTTCCTCAAGGCACAACAAGCCCCTACGCTCCCATCCGCAAAGGTACAGCTCACATTATCAAAGATAATAACCCAATTGTTGTGCCTGTGGTAATAGATGGTTTTAGACGTGCATTCAATAAATCAGGACTTAACTACAAAAAACGTAATACTGAGATAAAAGTAAAGTTTAAAGAACCTATTTATTTCTCACCCGACGCGACGATTGAAGAAATTACGGAAGTTGTAAAAAATATTATTGAACAAAATATGCCTGAAAGAATCGCTCGTTGGAAAAACCAAGAAGTTTAAAATTTGCTAATCTTCTGTTAAAAATCATTAAATTCTGCGTATTTTATACAACATCCTTTATATTTGCAGGTGATTTATTATTGGGCTAAACTAAAATGCAGAAAAAAAAGAGAAAATTAGGTAGTTATCCGAGTATGCTCATCATTTTAAGCTTAACTTCAGCTTTATTTTTGGTGGCATTCAGTGGATGGATAGCCCTGACTTCAAAACAATTGGTTTTATATATTAAACAAAACATTGAAGTACAGGTATATTTAGATAAATCACTTACACAGATTCAAAAGGATTCGGTTAGAAATTTAATTGCTCAAAAAAGTTACGTATCGTATATTGACAATGTTCCACAAATAAAATTTATATCCAAAGAAAGTACCGCTGAAAAAGTTTTAAAAGATATAAATGAAGATTTTCATTCAATTTTGGGCGAAAACCCATACCGTGATGCTTTCAGCCTAAAAATCAAAGAAGAATACTTTAAAGAAGAAGAATTGGTCAAAATAAAAGCCGATTTAGAAAATGTGCCTGGAATTTTTGAGGCTGATTATGCTAAAGATTTTGTAGATAGTATCAATAAAAATGCTAATAAAGCCTATTTAATTATTGCTTCAATAGTTGTTTTGCTATTGATAGCTATTGTTTTTTTAATTAATAATACTATTAGATTGGCACTTTATTCACAGAGATTTATTATCAGAAGCATGCAATTGGTTGGGGCAACGGATTGGTTTATTCAGAAACCCTTTATAATTAGGGGGATTTTACAAGGATTTTTTTCGGGATTAACAGCTTCTGGTTTACTTTTGATTGTGGAACAAATTGCCATTCGAGAAATAGAAAACTTAGACATTTTACAGGACTTCACAAAACTTTCAATCCTGTGTGGTTTAGTCATTTTAATCGGTGTTTTAATTGGGGTAATGAGTACATTCCAATCAATGTACAGATATTTAAGAACAGATTTAGAAGATTTATATTGAAAATATTAACTTAAAATTTT
>JAFEIL010000383.1 GCA_017495105.1 Emticicia sp.
AATATACAGAGAATTATTGTAAATTTCCAAGCAATATTATTATCTTTTTCCATAAAATGTAAATTTTAATGTGTATAACAAACAAACGCAAAATAGATATAAAAAGTTGATTTTCATTCTTTTTATATCGCTTCCAAAATTCTCTCCATACTCACCGCATAACCGATTTTTTCTTTCAATTCTGAAATCGATACACGCTCTTGAGTCATTGAATCACGGTGACGAATTGTTACGGTATCGTCTTCCATCGTTTGGTAATCAACCGCAATACAAAATGGTGTTCCGATTAAATCTTGGCGAGTATAACGCTTTCCAATTGCTCCACCATCGTCATAAACTGTACGGAATGAAGATTTTAATGAATTGGCAATCGCTTCACCTTTTTCAGCCAAACCATCTTTTTTCACTAATGGCAATACCGCAGCCTTGATAGGTGATAATGCTGGGTGAAGTTTCAAATAAGTTCTTTCTTTATCTTCTTTGCCTTCTTCGTTGCTCGGAATCGTTTCTTTCGTGAAAGCATTGCAGAAAGTAGCCAAAAATAAACGGTCAGCACCTACCGAAGTTTCCACCACATAAGGAATATAATTTCCATAAGGTTTACCATTTTCGTCGAGGTCAGCATCAAAATATTGTTGTTTTTTCTTCGATAATTCTTGGTGATTTCTCAAATCGAAATCTCCACGGGCGTGAATACCTTCCATTTCTCTAAATCCGAAAGGAAATTCATACTCGATATCAACGGCAGCACTAGCATAGTGTGCCAATTTTTCATGGTCGTGATATTTTAGTTTTTCAGCAGGAAGTCCAATTGCTTTGTGGAATTTCAAGCGAGTTTCTTTCCAATTGTTATACCATTGCGTAGAAGTGTCAGGACGAATGAAAAATTGCATTTCCATTTGTTCAAACTCACGCATACGGAAAATAAACTGACGAGCCACAATTTCATTTCTGAATGCCTTTCCTATTTGAGCAATACCGAATGGCACTTTCATACGTCCACTTTTTTGTACATTCAAGAAATTCACAAAAATCCCTTGTGCAGTTTCTGGTCGTAAATAAATTAGGCTTGAGTCTTCGGCAACCGAACCAACTTGGGTCGAAAACATGAGGTTAAATTGACGAACTTCTGTCCAATTCAATGTTTTAGAGATTGGACAAACGATATTTTCGGCAATTATTAAGTTTCTTACGCCATCCAAATCTTCTGCACCCAACAATCTACCCATTTCATTGAGCAAATTTTGTGCTTTTTCAGCGTCGCCTGCTTTGGTATATTCTTCAGCTTTACCTTCTAAAAGTTGGTCGGCACGGTAGCGTTTTTTGCTGTCTTTATTATCAATCATTGGGTCGTTGAAACCATCTACGTGACCCGACGCTTTCCATGTAAGCGGGTGCATAAAAATAGCGGCATCAATTCCCACAATATTATCATGAAGTTGAGTCATGGCTTTCCACCACGCTGATTTTAGGTTGTTTTTTAGTTCAACACCATTCTGACCATAGTCGTAAACGGCTTGAAGTCCATCATAAATTTCGGACGAAGGAAACACGAAGCCATATTCTTTTGCATGGCTAATTATGTCTTGAAGACTTGCGGCGGGCGTTCCCGTTGCAGGAGCTGCGGTTGGTTGACTCATTATTATAACTTATATGGTATTTTTTAACTTAAGACTTCTGATTTTCATCTTTTGAATAAATTTTCATCACAAAATTAACGAAATCCTTGCAAATACTTTGCCTATATCTTAAATTTTGCCAATAATTCAAATTTTGCTGATTTATCAATGAAAAAACTCACGACTTTCGTCCGTAATCTACTATCAATGTCGCCTGCCGAAGCAAAAGGCGTAGTCGTAATCTTCGGAATCATTACTTTTATAATTGTATTGATGTTTGGAGCCGATTGGTTTTTTAGTCAGAAACCACAAAATTTGGTCATTTCCTCACCAAAAATGTTGGATAGCCTGACCGTTTCGTTGGATAGTCGAAAACCGAATTACGGAAATCAATCGAATTATGGACAAAAATATGAAAAGTATGATTCCAATAAAAAAGCCTATAAAAACTTCAATTTTGACCCAAATACTACTTCGGTTGCTCAATTTGAAGCATTGGGTTTACCTAAATTTATAGCCGAACGCATCGAAAAATACCGTAATAAAGGAGGGAAGTTTAGAAAAAAAGAAGATTTTGCCAAAATTTATGGAATTCTTCCAGAGACTTTTGAGCGTTTAGAACCTTATATTACTTTACCATCGGCCGATGATGAATCGTTACGCACACCGCAAGCCGAAGCCACCAATATAGACCGAACCATGGCGACTGCCGTTTCAAGTTCACCAAGCGAAGTTAAGGCAATAGAAAACAAACCAATAAATGCCAAAACAAATACCAAACAAGCTGTTCGTTTCGACTTGAATACTAGTGATACGACTGATTTTATGAAAATCAAAGGTATTGGCTCAGGATATGCCAAACGAATCATTAAGTTTAGAGATATGTTGGGAGGTTTTGCCAATGCCGAACAAATCAGAGAAACTTACGGTCTTCCACCCGAAACAGTTGAAGAAATATTAAAATATGGTTTTTTAAAAGATGGAGTTAAAAAGTTAAAAATCAATCAATTAAGCCTTTCGGAGCTTCGACATCCTTATTTAAAATACTTTCAAGCGAAAGCAATTATTGCTTATCGTGAACAGCACGGAGCATTTAAAAATGCAGAAGATTTGAAGCAAATTAAAATTTTGGACGAAGCCACAATATTGAAAATATTGCCCTACATTGAGTTTTAATTAGTAGGGGCTTATGGCATAAGCCCCTACTAATTATTAGAATTTAAAATTATAAGACAAAGACGGAATCGGCGAACCAAAAACCACTAATTTATAAGTGCTAATGGCAGTTCCTGTGCTACGTACAAAAACCGAATAAGCGTTTTTCTTGCCATAAACATTAAATATCGTAAAAGTAAAATGACTCTTAAAACGTTTGTCTTTCATACCTGGTTGGTAGATATTCCAAGCAAAATCAAGGCGGTGATAATCAGGTAAGCGAGCATTATTTCGCACACCATAATACGGATAGCTACGTGCCTGATACACAATAAAACCTTCGGGTAAAGTATATGGGCGACCGGTACTATATGAAAAATTAAATGAAAAATCGTGGTGTGTACCTTGATTGATAATCAATGAAGCATTGAAAGAATGTGGGCGGTCATAATTGGCCGAATACCAATTTCCAAAGTTTATTTGTTCGCCAAAACCACTTCCTTCACTAACTTTATTCATTGAGCGAGAATACGTATAATTTATCCAACCCGTAGTTTCACCTTTTTTCTTAGAAAACATCACTTCAAGTCCATAAGAGCGGTTTTTCCCTTGTAAAAGTTGGGTTTCTGGATATCTATCTAATAAGAAATCGGCTCCAGGTTTGTAGTCAATAATATTATTTGTAAGTCGATAATAGGCTTCTAATGATAATTCATAAATACTTCCTCTTAGGTTATGAAAAAGCCCTCCCGAAATTAATGTACTGACTTGTGGCTTAATGTGCAAGTCCGAACTTTTCCAGCGTGAAGTAGGTAGTGGAGTAGTTGTATTGGTTACAACCTGCATATACTGACGCATCAAATTATATCCCAGCTTTACTGAAGTCCGCTCGCTCAATGAATATTTTATACCCAAACGTGGTTCTACTCCGCCATAAGATTTCATTATTTGTCCTTTTCCATAAACAAGCGTATCTCTTGCTGAAAAAGCATCTCTTGGCTCACCTTCTGCGTATGTTTGCACTGTTCCTGCTCCTAAAGCAAAAAACTGAGAGTATCTGGCTCCAACCGAAATTGTTGCTTTGGATGATAATGTAATTTCATCTTCAGCATGAATGGCCGTTTCGAGAGCATGCTCTTTCGGAGTCATCACTGATAAAACACTTTTACTTGTTCCCGGAATCAACTGACCCGGGTCAATATCGTAGCGTGTACCGCTAACTCCAACTTCTATTCGATGTTTATCAGATGAATAGTTTAGATTGCTCTTGAGTTGCTTGTATTTTATTCCTGACCGCAATTCTACTTTATTTGAAGAATTGAGTTCGGGAAGTAAAGTTTTGGGAACATAATCTGCCGATACGACAGTTGTTTGTAAATTAAATTTATTATTTATGGCATAAAACCATCTTGCTGAGAAACTTTGACTTCGATAATCATATTGAGTAGAAGTTGCATTAATAGCTCCAATTCCGCCCAAAAGTTTAGTTTGAAAAAAATCTTGGCTATAATATCCCGAAGCTGTTACTGTATTTTTGTTATTGACTCTCCAAAAAACTTTCGTTACTAAATCGGTAAAATTTGCCTTTATATCTTTAAGTTTAGGCGAAACTAAGGGCAGCAGGAAATCATTGTAAGAAGCACGCCCCGAAATCATAATACCAAGTTTATCTTTGATGATTGGAGCATCAAGCGTAAGGCGATTTGAAACAAAACTTATTCCTCCGCTCATTTTAAACTTATCAAGTGATGGTTGTTGCAGAGAAACATCCATTACAGATGCTGCACGGCCACCGAATCTTGCGGGTGTATTTCCTTTATAAACCTCCACACTCGAAGCGGCTTCCGATGGAAAAGCTGTGAAAAGTCCAAACATGTGGGTTGGATTAAAAATCGGAATATCATCAAGCAATAATAAATTTTGGTCGGTAGTTCCACCACGAATATTTACACCATTTGATGCCTCTCCGACACTCGTTACTCCTGGTAGCATTTGTAAACCTCTCAAAATATCAATTTCTCCAACTGCTGCAGGTAGCTTACGTAGTGTCTTGATGCTCAATTGATTAACACCCAATAGTGGACGTTGTATATTTGATTCCGCACCTTTGCTTGATACAATTACTTCTTCTAATTCATTTTCTACGAATCGTAAGGAATAGTTTTTATCCATGTCTCTGCGTAAATAAATAACCTCTCGTAATGGTCTATAACCCACAAATTTTATTGTGATGGCGTGTTCGCCCGAAGGTAATAATAAATCAAAATGCCCTTTATCATCGGTCAATCCACCAAATTTTCCAAAGTCAATATTGATAGATGCTTTTGTCAGCGGTTTTCCGTCTATGGTGTCTCGTACATAACCACTGAAATGGTAATTGACTTGAGCCGATACAGAAA
>JAFEIL010000214.1 GCA_017495105.1 Emticicia sp.
ATGAGGCACTTTACCTACATATCAACAGCCACAAGAACAGCTCAAATTGTGGCTCATAACTTAAGTGAAATACTGTTTTTCAAAAAAACAAAGCCCAAAACCCCTCAAAGGGCTTTGGCTTGGTCTGTGTTTTTAAGCTTTGTTTTTCTAACGATTGCAACAAGTTTAAGAGCTCAAACTTGCCCGAATGGTCAAGTGAACTATAGCCAATACGCCACTACTTCATCGGGTGGATGGGCATTTCCAGAATTAGGTTCATTGGCACCCGACAATGCAGGGATAACGGTCTACGACGTAGGTGCAACTTATCAAGGTATTTTTACCTACGCAGATACCTTCAGCGGAGGTACGTCTATTAATATTACGGGTAAGTACATAGACTCACGTGTTGACGGTATTCTTTTAGCCTTCTCTACAGACGGCACCACATGGACTGCCAACTCGGCATTAATCGGCGGTTTTGGTTCGCCATCAGCAGCCAATCATACAACCGTCAGTTACACCATCCCGACATCATTGACAGGGGCGTACAAGTTTATTAGGGTACGGGGCAATAGTATAAATACCAATATGTCTATTGATGCCATTCAGACCTCTGAACCGGAGTGTTTAGCTTTCAATGCATCCACTTTCTTTGATAACGGCGATGGCGGCGGTACGAAGAATAACTGTACCAAAGACGGCACGGAAAGCATCGGTAGCCCATCGGGTTTATTCATGAACGTATTGCAGGGCTCAACCGTAGTTAAATCGTTTCCTGTTACCAACGGGCAAGCTGCTATCAGCGGCTTGGCTGATGGAACCTACACGATGGTGATCACGAACAGTCCCACTGCAAACGTTTCGGTTTTAACACCTGAATATTCGAGCAGTAGTCCCACTAAAACAGTGGTGATATCAGGCGGGGTATTGAGCAGTCCAGCTTTGCCAATCTTGTTTTGTTTACAGATTTTAGACACCGACGGTGACGGCGTTCCTGATTATACCGACCTTGATGATGATAACGATGGGATTTTGGATAGTGTTGAGGGCTGTGCTCCATTAGTACCTCCAACGAATTCGTTGCCAAGAACTGAGTATACTGTACCAACAGGCTGGTCAATTGTGTCGTCTAGTCCAGATATTTCTGAGGTATCTTATCACGTGTATGGAGGATGGAATATTGGAGGATGTACCGGAAATGCACCTGCTGCACCAAATGGACACACTAGATTCGTTTCCTTTTCATCTAACACATCTGAGGCTTTTAAAACGACAGTATCGGGCTTAGTTCCAGGCCAACAATATACCTTTACTTATTATGTTGCCAAATTTTCATTAGGCATAGGTCTTGCTCAGCATACACTTTCCATGGGGGGAACTGTAATCAATCGATTTACTCCAACAGTTGGATGTGGATGGGAAACGCAAGTTGTTTTGTTTACGCCTACTCAATCAACTGAAGACTTTACATTTCGGGCAACGAACAACTCCGTTCTTCGTTTTGCCACTGTTTCAGTATCAGCAGATGCTATTACCAAATTAGTTTGTGATACCGACAACGATGGCATCGCAAACAGTTTAGACCTCGACTCAGACGGCGACGGTTGTTCAGATGCCATAGAAGGTGGAGCAGCATTTACAGCGGCAAATACTACAGCAACGGGAGCTTTATCTGGTTCTGTTTCAAGTGCAGCCGCTACTTTGGGTGTACCAGTTTCAGCAGGCACGGGCCAAACAACTGGCACAAGCCAAAATGCAAGTGCACAAGATGCCAACTGCCCACAACCAGATTTTGACGGCGATGGCGTGTCTGATAATACCGACCTTGATGATGACAATGATGGAATTTTGGATACTGCTGAACAATCGTGTGCACAGGTTGAAAAACTTGGAAATTGTACTACAACAAATTTTGTTGAAACATTAGGTATTTTTACTCATTGTTCTGGCTGGAATGCTTTCGATTTTGACCCATCCGCTACCGTTGATAGATCAGATTTCGACTTCATGGCACTTGTAAACGATAAAATTAGGTTTGATTTACAAGGGTCTTATACTGGACCAGCAGTGACAGGTAAAATGGTCAAAGTAATTAGTCCAGTTACTGCTGGGGTTTCGTACACGTATAGTATAGATTTAGTGTCAAGTTTTATTGATATGGCTGGGAATAAACCTTATTTAAGGGCTATTAATAATGCGGATGGTTCAATCATAGGTTCTCTTTATTTGAACGGTACGGGTCAACGAGATTTAACTTTCACTGCTCCAAGTAGTTCAATTTCAATCACTGTAGGATTTGATACAAGGGTTGGTAATGGAGGTAGCTTCTTTTGGGAAGATGGAGGGCTGCTGAATAGCAATGGTCAAGTTGGTCAAACTTGTACCGATATAGATACTGATGGAGACGGTACACCAAATAGATTAGATACTGATTCAGACGGCGACGGTTGTCCTGATGCTGTAGAAGCAGGAACAACTTTTATTGCTACTTCAGGCGTTGCAACAGCGAATCAATTAACAGCTTCTGTCATTCCTGCACCTTATGGAACCAATGGTTTTGCCAATGGTTTGGAAACGGTCACTGAAAATGGTACCTACAAAGGGACTTACTCTTATAGTAACGCTACCAATGCTTCGGTCAAAGGTTGTACCGATACCGATATTGATGGAATTCCTGATGTATTTGATTTAGATGATGATAATGATGGGATATTGGATACAGTTGAATCAGGTTGTTTGTTTAACCAAGTGGTTAGTAAAACAGGCGTTAAAGTAACCAAATCAGCTACTGTTGATTATACTTTTAACGGTGCTGTTACTCTTTCAAATTTAGTTGATGGTGTGGACAACAATGTCAATATTATGAATGCTCCCAAGGGTGTTTTAAACAACAACGATTTATTAACTTTTGAATTCCCAACTCCGAAAGTGATAACTTATTTAGAAGTTGGACATTTTGTTAATCAATATTTATTTTCATTAAGTACGACTTACAAAATTCAAGCTAGTAATGATAATACGAATTGGTTTGACCTTACAGGAACCTTAACGTACAATAATGTAGCTACCTCAATAAGTGGTGGTTTGTCTACTGCCAATTCAAACATTGCTACGTTTGCTTCCAACACAAATTCTTACAAATTCTACAGGATATTTGGTTTAGCTGCAGCACCTGGGGTAGGCTGGGCTACTGAAGTTTACTTTAAAGAAAGTATTTGTTCAGAAGTTGATACTGATGGAGACGGTACAGCAAATAGATTAGATACTGATTCAGACGGCGACGGTTGTCCTGATGCTGTAGAAGCAGGAACAACTGCAATTACAACTTCGGGAGTTGCAGCAGCGAATAAATTAACAGCTTCTGTCATTTCTGCACCTTATGGCACCAATGGTTTTGCCAATGGTTTGGAAACGGTCACTGACAACGGTACCTACAAAGGGACTTACTCCTATAATGACGCTACCAATGCTTTGGTCAAAGGTTGTACCGACACGGATACTGATGGCATTCCTGATGTGGATGATTTGGATGATGACAATGATGGGATATTGGATGAGCTTGAAAACATTTGTCAGGATAGAGCTGTGGTAAGCAAAACAGGTGTTATTGTTTCAAAGCCTGCTACTATTTCTTACGTTTTCAATGGTAATGCAATTTCTAATTTAGTTGATAACCTTGACCCTGATGCTGTGATAACGCAACCAACCGGTACATTATCAAACAGCCCATGGTTGAATTTTGAATTCCCTGTAGCCAAGGTTTTGACTTATCTAGAAGTTGGGCATGATTTTGGTAGATCTTTATTCTCAACAACATCCACTTACAAAATTCAAGGAAGTACAAATAATTCTACTTGGGTGGATGTTACAGGCACATTAACCTACAATAATGTTGCTACCGGCATTAGTGGTGGATTGGCAACACAAAGTTCTAATATTGCTAACTTTCCTTCGAACACGACTGCTTATAAATATTACAGAATCTATGGTCTTACCGCAACAGCAGGAACAGGTTGGGCCACAGAAATTTATTTTAAAGAAATCTGTACTGATGTAGATAAGGATAACGATGGGATTCCAAACCGTTTAGATTTAGACTCAGATGGCGACGGTTGCCCAGATGCCATTGAAGGCGGAGCAAGTTTCAAAACGGCTAATTTGGTAACATCTACCATGGTAGGCGGTAATAGTGGTGCAGGATATACAGGAACTTCTACAAGTCCAGTTAATAAAAACTTAGGCAACACCGTCGGTAGCACAGCTACTACGCTAGGTGTGCCGACAATTGCAGGAACGGGTCAAGGTTATGGTTATAGCCAAATCGGTACACTTAATTTTTGTACTGATACTGATAATGATGGTATTTCTGATATTGAAGATTTAGATGATGATAATGATGGGATATTAGACATCAACGAACAAGGATGTATAAATACAACAGGGACAACTATTACTCCAATAGGGGTGGGATTACAAGGTGCTGGTTCAGTTAATACTTTTGGTTTTTTGCCAACTGCAACAAACCAAATTAATCAAAACATCTCAATGAACCCTACTGATGCCCCTATTTATCAAACTTATGAATTCACCAATACATTGGTTAACCCAATTATTGGGTTTGCAGGTCTGGACTATTCGAGACAAGAGTGGTATGACGAATATGACAATCCATTGAATTTAGTTACATTGAGTATATCTCCAGCCACGGTGATTAGTGGCAATGGAATTACTAGAATTGATAATACTGTAGCAGGAGATGGTAATACCTCGGCTTATGGAAGGGTTCAAGTGCTGGGTTCGTTTAAAAAACTGAAAGTAAAATATTTATGGGCGTGGGGTGTTAAAAATAATGACTCTCATTCTATTGCCTTTATTCAACCTAATTCGTGTAACGAAACATTAGATACCGACGGCGATGGAATTCCAAATCATTTAGACCTCGACTCAGACGGCGACGGTTGTTCAGATGCCATAGAAGGTGGAGCAGCATTTACCCAGGCTAATACAACAGCAACGGGAGCTTTATCTGGTTCGGTTTCAAGTGCAGCCGCTACTTTGGGTGTACCTGTTTCAGCAGGTACGGGTCAAACGATTGGTACAAGCCAAAATGCAGGAGTTCAGGATGCTAACTGTCCACCGCCGTGTGTGGCTGGAGCAGCTGCCCCTAACCTAAGTGCCACAAGTATTT
>JAFEIL010000546.1 GCA_017495105.1 Emticicia sp.
TCCAGGATTTTGCTTCAATGTTTCTTTACCATCCTTTTTACTATTCAAAATTTCTTGAAGCGGAATTGGATAATATTCATGCTTTCCCTTTAAAAACGAAACACCATTAAAATAAGCACGCTTAATTTTTTCTTTAGCGTAATATGCATTTAGAACTTGGTCAGCGATTCCCCAACGCACCAAATCAAAATAGCGATGACCTTCCATTGCTATTTCAATACGAGTTTCAAATCGAACTGCATTTCTTGCAGTTGTTTTGTCTTTCCAAGTTTCTGTATAAGGTTTAACTACATAATTTGCTGCTGGCTTACCATCAGAACCTACAACAAAACCTTCGGGATTAGCGGCACGATTACGAATCATATTTACATATTCACGAGCTTTTTCTAAATCACCCACCTCAACTTCACATTCAGCTAACAACAAAAGTACATGAGAGTATCTAATCATTCGATAATTGTTAGCGTTCAAACGAGGATTTGGGCCAGTATTTACACCAATATCAGACTTATATGGAAGATGTTTTTTAGGTGAATATGGTCCAGCATAAGCTTGGTCGCGAATAAAACCAGCTCCAGTATGAACTCCCCAATCCAAGAACGTAATACCACGGCGACCAACAGTCCAATCTAAGCGAGGGTCAAACGTACCTTGATCTGGTGTAAATGGAGCTGTAACCGATAAACCTTGATCATTTTTTACATCAACATCATTGAATGTATCAATTAGGGGTAAACCATTTGCATTTGTTTTGAAAGCGTTTACCAAATTTTGTGAAGGTTGATAAAATCCACAACAAGTAGTAACACCACCGAAAGATGGGTAATTAAGTGTTGCACCAGAATTACCGTTTTCGTTTCCACCTGCACCATCATTGACCGAAAACTGAATTGAGAAAACCGATTCAGCGTTATTATTTGTGACAGCACGGAAATTATCATGATACTTTGGCATCAATGAGTATTTCTTACTATCAACGATTGCTTGCAAAATTGGTTTTGCTTCAGCAAATTTCTGTTGAAACATATATGCTTTTGCCAACATTGCCCCTGCAGCCCATTTGGTAGGACGACCTGGTTGAGATTGATTTACAGGTAAAACATCATAAGCTGCTTTAAGATCAGCTTCAATATTAGACCAAATGTTTTTATCATTCGGCAATTTTGTGCTACTAAAATCATCAGGATTATAAATTTTCTCATCAATGTAAGGCACCATATTGAACACTTTCTTTAGTTCAAAATGAAAATGACCTCTCAAAAATCTAACCTCAGCATTAACTTGAGCCTTTTCGGCATCAGTCATATCTGTTGCTTTTGCCATTACTAAAAGCACATCATTTGCACGTGCGATACCATCATAACATGCTGACCATTTCCCTCTAAAATGCGTATTATCAGACAAAATGTTTTTTTGTTCAATAAATGAAATCTCTGGTTGGTCACCAGAAGTTGTACCTTTATAGGCATTATCAGCCGAAACTTCGCCATAAATCCAATTATCAGCCGAACCGTGCCATGAAGAAAAGCCAGCTGTATTGTTTGTGCCTGTACCATCAATTAAAGCGTAAGCACCTACTAATAAATAATTCACGCCTGGCTTATTTGATAATGTAGCAAGCGAAAGAACCCCTTTGGGTTGTACGTCCAAAAATTTATCCTGACATGAACTTATGAAGCCCACAGAAAGGATGAATGTAAACCATAATATTCTTTTCATTTTTTATAATAATTTAAAAATTCTAAATGTTTTAATTAAAATCCAATATTTAAACCAATAACTGTGGCTTTGTAAGTTGGATATGCACCTTCGTCAACACCAATGTGACGGTCTTGACCAACAGTTCCAGCAGTTGAGTTTCTCAAATTAATTTCTGGGTCAATTCCTGTATATTTTGTTGCTGTCAACAGGTTTTGACCTTGAATATAAATTGTCGCGGCAGTCAAACCAACTTTTCTGAGTAAAACTGAAGGGATTTGGTAATTCAACTGGATATTTTTTAATCTGAAATACGAACCATCTTCTAAATAATATGTCGATGGACTTGAGCTAATATTATCATTTGAACGTAGAATTGGCAATTTAGGATTTGCCTTACCTGGTTCCCACGACTCATTAACCATTCTTAGAGAACGATTTCCTGCAAAAGTTGGAAAATCAGTCCAATAACGTACATAATTAAAAATTTGGTTTCCTTGTACACCTTGTCCAAAAACATCTAATCTAAATGCTTTATAGCCTAGGCTCAGATTAATACCATATGTAAAATCAGGATGTGGGCTACCAATGACCTCTCTGTCAGCGGCAGTAATCCTACCGTCACCATTTACGTCTCTAAATTTAAAATTACCCGCCTTGTTATTAATTGTCTTAGAATCAGTAGCAAATTGAGCAGGAAGATTTGAACCTTGCTCATCAGTTTCGATAAAACCATCAATATGATATCCGAAGAATGATGCAATTGGAAAGCCTTGTTGAGTAACACTCATGGCTGGAAGACGTGTTGTAAATCCAAAATACTGTGTAGAAGGATTTCCGTCAGTTTTTAGAACCTCATTACGATAGGTTGAAAATTGTGTACCTATAGAGTAAGTCAATTGGTCGTTTAACAATTTTCCACTATGATTGATCCCTAATTCAATTCCTTTATTACTCATTTTACCGATATTTTGGAATGGGGCAGACGCAAAACCTTGACTTCTTTGTACTTCAACAGGGAATAACATATCAGAAGTAGTACGATTAAACCAGTCAAACGAAACATCAATTTTCCCTTTCAACAATGTTGCATCAAAACCAATATCAACCGATTCAGTGCTTTCCCATTTCGCGTTAACATTACTAAATTGTGTGCGGTCATAACCTTGCAAAGATGAAGACCTTGTACCACCTAAATCATAGAAGTTTTGAACTACGTTTGTTCCAAAAAGTGCGAAAGAGTTATAATTTCCAATTTCTTGATTACCAGTTTGACCATAAGCAGCTCTTAATTTAAAATCAGATAACCAACTAATTTCTTTCATGAAGGCTTCGTTTGATAATCTCCAGCCAACAGAAACCGCTGGAAAAATAGCAGTTCTAAATTCTGGTGCAAATCTTGAAGAGCGGTCACGGCGAACGGTCAAATCTAATAGATATTTATCATCTAATCCAAAGTTTGCTTTCGCAAATTCCGATGCTAAACGCCAATTTGATGCCGAACCACCATTAGTTTGAGTTCCTGCATTTCCAGCATCTAGGTATTGATTTTCTAAATCATCACTTGCATATCTCTGACGACTAGCTGTAAAAAACTCATTATAGTTTTTAATAGATTCAGTACCTGCAATTACATTTAGATTCAGACGGTTATTGAGCAAGGATTTTTTATAGGTCAATGTGTTATACCAAGTCCAAGTCCATTCAAAAGCATTAGTTTGATTGAAGCTATTATTTGCCGCAACCTCAGCATTTTGAATATCAACGGGGAAGAAGTTTCTAACATTAAAATTATTATAATCAATACCAAATTGGCTTCTTGCAGTCAAATCTTTTAATACATCTGCTTCAATAAAAGCATTTCCAAAGAATCTTGCATTTTTTTGCTTATTGTCCTTTTGAGTAAACAAATCAGCAATCGGGTTTCTTGAATTATCTAAACCTGCACTATAAGTTCCGCCAAAATTGCCCATAATATCATAAACTGGAATAAATGGTTGCTGACGATAAATAAAAGAAATTGGATTACTTTCACTTTGATTACCATTTCTTTGCTGTACAGTTTCATCATAAGCAACCTGAATATTTTCACCAATTCTTACACGTTTATTTACATTAAATTCAGTATTTGCTCTCAATGAATATCTCTTGTAGCCCGTATGTAACATGATACCAGGTTGGTCGAAATAGTTGAGCGACATCGAATAACGAGCAGCTTCAGTTGCCCCTGAAACACCAATTTGGTGATTCTGCATTAAAGCTGGTTTAAAAGCTTCATCGAACCAATTTGTTCCTTGTTTGTTTGTTTTTTGAATTAAATTCCGAGTATTAGGGTTTAACAAATCTCTTACATATAGTTTTGGATCAGCCAAAGGACTGCCTTCATTCACACCACCTGACTTCACAATATAGTCTGGCATAACTGGGGTTGCTCCACTACCAAAATGTACACTTGAAGGGTATCTTAGAGTAGTACTTCCTGCATTTGGGGTAGCTAAACCATTGACCAAAGTATTATTTGCATTAATAAATGATTTCCAGAATACATCTAAATATTGTTGAGAGTTGGCCAAATCAAAACCTTTTCTTGGGCTTTGCATACCATAATAGGTATCATAAGTAAATTTAGGTTTACCAGATTTCCCCCTCTTCGTTGTTATAATTACTACACCATTACCTGCTCGCGAACCATATATTGAAGCGGCCGAAGCATCTTTCAATACTTGCATTGTTTCAATATCATTAAGGTTAAGTGTATTTAAATTTCCTTTGGTTGGTGTACCATCAACAACATATAAAGGTGAGTTATCATTTACAGTACCAAAACCACGAATACGAACCATAACACCGCCACCTGGCGAATTATCAGTTCCAACATTCACACCAGCCACACGGCCTTGGATAGCTTGTGCAAGGTTTGTTGCAGGAACAGCCAAAACATCCTTCATATTAACGGTGGCTACTGCACCAGTAATATCTTTTTTCGATTGTGAACCATAACCAGTCACAACTACTTCTCCTAATACTTTAGTATCAGATTGTAATGCAACTTCAATAATTGAACGATTACCAACAACTTCATCAACAGCTAAATAACCGATTGAAGAAATCACGATAGTAGAACCCGAAGGCACTTCAAATGAAAATGCACCATTGGCATCCGAAGAAGTTCCTTTATTAGTTCCCTTTACTTGAATTGTTGCACCAGGCAAGCCGATTCCACTTTCTGAATCCGTTACTTTACCTGTGATTTTTTTTTGTGCAAAAACCATTGAGCTAGTGAAGAATAAAAAAAGAATCAATGCCCTTACTTTAATAGGAATTGGGTATGAGTGTTTCATAAATAAAAAATAAAGATTAGGTTTGAAAAGATTTAAATACAAATATAAAACATTTAAAATTCATTTTTTTTATAATGTTAAAAAAAACAACAAAATTATGAAAATATTAAATTAT
>JAFEIL010000458.1 GCA_017495105.1 Emticicia sp.
GACCACTAATAAACTTCAAAAAACATACTATTTTCTCTTAAAATAATTGATTTAAGCAAACCTTAAAATTCTAATCAGATTTTAATCCACCTCTTAGACCTCTCTCATCTACCTATATCAGTTTTGTACTTTAATTTTTCATTAATAAAAAAATTAGAGTATGGCCACAAAAATTTTAATACCTACCGATTTTCATGTAGAATCACTCAACACGCTTAAATTGGCAGTCAATCTTATTGAGGCTGATAAAGTAGATGTGGTTTTAATGTATGCCGAAAACCTGAGTAGTTCGATTACAGAATTACTATTTTATAATCCAAAGAAAATAGTTGAATCGCTCAAAACAAGCGAATTTGAAGAAGCAATTTCTATCTTAAAGAACCGATACGAAACCAGTATAAATTCGATAAGCTACGAAATTTTTCATGGTTACCGTGTCGCTGCTCTAGAATATTTCATAGAATCTAAAGACATTGATTTGATTTATTTGCCAAAAACCTACAAACTAAAAATGCCCAAAAATGGCTTTGACCCAATTCCAATGATAAAAAAATCAAATCTTACTTACAAGGAATTAAACTGGGAAGTGGGCAATCATACCTCCGAAGAAGTTCAACTCAACACATTATTCAGCAATTAATATATTTTATCCATGAAAAAAACATCATTCCCAACCTCGCCTTCAGGCAGGTTGAAACTATTCTTCACATTTTTTGACTCTCGTTGGGAGGACCTCACAAAAGATTCTTGGAAAACAACAGTTTATCGTGACTTTAGTGCAGGATTAATCGTAGCCATGACTGCCATTCCGATGGCAATGGGTTTTGCAATTGCAATGGGAATGCGACCAGAACACGGAATTATTGCAGGTGCATTGGCTTGCGTTGTCGGCAGAACTTTCGGTGGTTCAAAATACCAAGTATATGGGCCTACAGCTGCATTTATTCCAGTAATTGCAGCCTTAATTTTTAAGTATGGCCCAGCCAGCGGGGGCAATTTTGAAGATGCACATGGATTTCTGGTTTTGGTTTCGATGATTTCGGGTGCTATTCTAATCATATTAGGATTTTATGGAGCAGGAAAATACGCCAAATTAGTGCCTAATTCCATTATTGTAGGTTTTACAGTGGGTATTGCGGTGACGATTGCCCTCACAAATTTTAAAGACATTTTAGGGCTTAAATCATTTAGTTTGTTATTTGGTTCAGAGTTGGGCATTTTCAATAAAATTAGTTACGCACTTAATAATATCTTAATTATAAATCCTTGGGCAATTCTAATTGGCTTGATGACTTTCATAGTTACTAAAGTACTTCTGAAAATTTCAATATTTATTCCAGGCCCAGTAATTGCAATGACCACTGCAACTGTTCTTGCCTCAACTTTATTAGCTGATAAAAACATCATTTTGGTAAAAGACCTTTATGGATCAATTCCAAACAATTTCTTTATTTTCACGCCCCCACATTTACCGAATGTAACCTTTAGCGTAATTGTTGATGTTTTCTATTTTGTGGGAGCAATCGTATTTGTTTCTGGCGTTGAAAGCATTTTATGCTCTTCTATGGCCGATAAATTAGCCGAAAACAAAAATACGCCTTTCAATCCAGACAAAGAATTTTTCGGACAAGGAATGGTACAAATCATTACGCCATTGATACAAGGATTTCCGTGTACTGGAGCTTTGGCACGAACAGCCACTAGTATAAAAGCTGGTGCAAGAACCCCACTTGCGGGGTATTTTAAGGCAGTTTTGAAATTGACAATGGCCTATTATTTGGCTCAATATTTAGAACTTATCCCGATGGCTTGTATTGGTGGAATCTTGGTTTGGGTAGCCAGCAATATGATTAAACCTTCGGAAATTAGAGAAATCAAACATTTAGGTAAATTTGAGTTTTCGATGATGCTTTACACCGCCGTGATGGTACCAATGACCGATTTCTTGACGGGTGTATTATCAGCACTAATTATCTATTTTGTTGTGAAGAAATTTTTTAGCAAGAAAAAAGACGATATAAAAGAGCAAGAACTTTTTGAGGTAAATAAATAGTTTTTAGGCCACGAATGCACTACTTAAATATTTGTGCATTCGTGGTAAAAAATAAATTTATTTTATTGATAAACAGCAAATACAGTTTTTAATTCAGAATCGCAAAGGCGACCCCATCCATACTCAAAACTACCTATACCCTTCTGCTTGCAAATAAAATAATTCAGCATAGCGGCCGTTTTTTGCAAGAAGTTCTTCGTGCGTACCTATTTCAAGCATTTGACCATTGTTTAATACCAAAATCCTATCTGCCATTCTTACTGTTGAAAACCTGTGAGAAATCAAAATAGCCGTTTTTCCTTTGGTGAGTTCGGCGAAACGACGAAAAACTTCATATTCGGCACGAGCATCAAGGGCAGCAGTTGGCTCGTCTAAAATCAGTACATCAGCTTCACGCAAATAAGCTCTTGCTAATGCAACTTTCTGCCATTCACCGCCCGAAAGCTCAATTCCTTTGGCAAATTTTCTACCCAAAGGTTGATCGTATTTCAATGGTAATTTTTCTATAACAGTATCGGCCAAACTTTGGTGAGCTGCTCTTTCGAGTTCGGGTAATTCTTCACGAGAAGCAATATCTCCGACTGCAATATTGTCTCCTGCGGTGAAATTGAATTTTTGAAAATCTTGAAAAATAACACCAATGTGTTCACGTAACTCTACTAAATTATAATCCTTTAAATCAACGCCATCCAGTAAAATTCGTCCTTCATCTGGGTCATATAATCTTGCAAGCAGTTTAACCAAAGTTGTTTTACCAGAACCATTTTCACCAACTAATGCTAACTTCTCCCCTACTTTTAAATCGAAATTCAGATTCCGATTTGCCCATTTTTCAGAATTTGGATATTTAAAACCAACATTTTCAAAATGGAAACCTTCTTTGATTGGATTGGGAAAAGGCTTGGGTTGTGTTAGTGAAATAATCTGTGGCTCGATTTGATAAAACTCAAATAAATCATTGAGATATAATGCTCCTTGTAAAATACTTGTAAATCTTCCGAGGATGCCTTCCAACAAAGATTTCAACTGACGAAACGAACCAGCCAAAAATGTCAAACTACCAATCGTAACGATACCTTTAACAGTATCAATAATTATCAGCGTGTAAGCACCAAAATATCCAAATGTGCCAATAGCCACTAGTAAACTACCCCAAGAAGCTCGTTCGATAGAAAGTTTTTTGTTTTCCTTGAAATATAGGTTAGATAAATTGTGAAATCGCTCAATGATAAAATCTGAAAGCCCAAAAAGTTTTACTTCTTTGGCGGTTTCATCGCTCGCACCAATAAAACGATAATAATCTAATTCTCGGCGTTGTGGTGTCCAGCCTCTTTGTAACGAATAACTTTTTACATTGAAATGCCATTCACCAATAAAAGAAGGAATAACCGAAACCAAAAGCAAGACAATTAACCACGGATTAAAAGTTACAAGTCCAACAAGCAATAAACACATTGTGATGGCATCTTGTCCTTGAGCCAAAACTTGTGAAAGTAACACTGTTCGGCCGTTTGTTTGTTGCCTGGCACGTTCGAGTTTATCATAGAAAGTTGCGTTTTCAAACTGAGCTAAATCAAGCGAAACTGCATGTTTCATTAGTTTTATCGAAGTTTGATTGGCAAACAAATCCCCTAAAAGACTATCAGTCAAGGCAATACCACGAGAAAGTAAATCACTGACAATCATTAAACCAAACTCTGCTACTATCAAAAAATATATGACATTTATGTTTTCTGATTTATTCGTACTTAGCACCAAAACTTCATCAATAATGAGTTTGCCGATGTATAAAACTGAAATGGGAATAGCCGAACGCAATAAACGCAAGCAAATATTGCCAATTGTTAAAGAAGGGGATGTAAGATAAACCTCAATTAAAAAACCTGGTAAATTGCCCAATGCCTTTAGTCGTTCTTTAATATTGGGTTTATTTTCTTCTAAATTTAACGAAGTTTTTGCCATACATTTTTTTGATAATATTAAATAAACTAACAACCAAACCAATGCTTAACGTTCAGTTCAATGATTTTTAACTTCAAATTGCCAATCAAACTTTATGTTTTCTTATGAATATATCTTTACTTTTGTAACAAAATGAAAAATCACCAAATGATACAAACCAAAACTTACTTACCGACATTGCTAATGACGATGGTCGGCTTTAGAGGTTTTGAATAGAAGATACTTTTCAAAACCCAACGGAGCAACCTAACAAACGCCTTTAAGACACGAGATTTTTTATACATGACTTTTATACTAATTGTTAAAAGATTTTTCAACGGCAAAGTCTCGAATCTCGTATCCTAAATCTCAGCTCTTAACAAAATGACTAACCTATTATTATTAATCATTTGCCTTTCGTTGGGTGGAATCCTTCAAAGAACCAAAGACTTCCCTAAAGATGCTTATTTAGGTTTAAATGCGGTAATTATTAATATTTGTTTACCTTCACTGACACTGCTTTATACAAGCCAAATTTCTTTTAAATCAAATCAGTTGCTGTTTATTCTAACACCCTACATTCTATTCATAAGTTCATTTATTTTTTTCAAAATCGTTGCCAGAATCCTTCAACTCGACAGAAGTACGACAGGTGCGTTAACAATAACGGCAGGAATTAGTAGCATTTCATTTGTAGGCTTCCCGATTTTTGAATTATTGTATGGCAAAGCTGGCCTACAAATGGGAATTTTGATGAGCCAAGCGGGTTCGTTTGTGGTTTGTGGGACTTTGGGTATAATGACAGCTTCATATTATTCGGAATCCGAACCTTCGACAAAATCTATCATTAAAAGTATTTTTATATTCCCTCCATTTTTAGCTTTTTGTATCGCTGTTTGTTTAAATATCATGGAATATCAACTTCCCAGTTCTATCAGCGAAATTTTACAAAAACTAGGTAGTCCATTTACTGTACTTGCTTTATTATCAGTTGGTTTACAAATCAAAATATCCAAAGAAAATCTTACACAAAAACCACTATTATTAGGCTTAATTTTCAAACTATTAATTGCACCATTGTTAAGC
>JAFEIL010000289.1 GCA_017495105.1 Emticicia sp.
AATAAAACCCATTCATAGATGACATGAATAATTTCTTTTTGATTCGAGGTTTCTTTATTAATTTCGAAAGACAAACAAAACCTCACCATAATTACAATTAAACTATTGACTCATAAACCTTACTCGATGAAAAAAATAACAGTCATTCTTATTTCTCTTATTTCATTTTCGGTTTTTGCCCAAACAAAACAGATGAATACTGGCGAAATCCTGCAAGCAATTAAAAGATTAAATGTTGTTGGCAATGTGCTATATGTTGCAGCTCACCCTGATGATGAAAATACCTTGTTCATTACGTGGCTTTCAAAGGAAAAGATGGTGCGGGCGGGCTATATTGCCATGACTCGTGGCGACGGTGGACAAAATTTAGTAGGCTCTGAACAAGGGGAGTACGTTGGTTTGTTACGTACGCACGAACTTCTTGGAGCAAGAAGTATTGACGGCGGTGAACAATATTTTACTCGTGCCAATGATTTTGGCTTCACAAAAACCACTGATGAAGCGATGGCAACGTGGGGAAAAGACCAAATACTTGCTGATTTGGTTTGGCGTATTCGTAACTTTCAACCAGATGTAATTGTTAATCGTTTCCCACCTGATGCTCGTGCAGGTCATGGTCATCATTCAGCATCGGCAGTTCTTTCTGAAGAAGCATTCAAAGCTGCTGCTGACCCCAATCGTTTTCCAGAACAATTAAAGTTTGTGAAAACTTGGCAAGCAAAACGCTTAGTTTGGAATTCGTTTTCTCCAAATTTCCAAAATAACCAGCCTGAAGGAAGTTACATCAAAATTCCACTTGGAGACTATAATCCCCTACTTGGAAAATCTTACACCGAAATTTCTGCTGAAGCTCGCAGTATGCACAAAAGTCAAGGTTTTGGCTCAGCAAAAACCAAAAATCAACGTTCAGATTATGCTCTGCACAAGGCGGGTGAAGAAGCAAAAAATGACTTATTCGATGGAATAGATATTTCTTGGAAAAGAATCAATGGCGGAGAGAAAATCGAAAAAATGGTCAATGATGTTTATAATAATTTCAATGCTCAAAATCCATCGGCATCGGTTCCTGCTTTAATTGAAATTTATAATACAATTGAAAGTTTAGAAGAGGCCAATCGCAACCCAAACGTTTGGACAACTTATAAGAAAAAAGAAGTACAAGAATTAATTTTAGCTTGTGCAGGTTTATGGTTTGAAGCAAATCCAGCAGATTATTCAGTTTCACCAAACGATAAAATCAAAGTAAATGTAAATATCGTAAGTAGAAGTAATGCAAACATTATACTTGAAAAATTGACATTCAAAGGCACGGACAAGGATACAACCATTAATAAAAAACTCGTTTATAACGATGGATTGAACATCACTTCTGAAGTACAAATACCTGTTAATCAAGCAATTACTCAACCATATTGGTTAGTAGAACGAAAAGAGAATGGTTTTTATAAAGTAAAAGACCAATTATTGAGAGGATTACCAATGAAACCTGCCGATTTAGTTTGTGAATACAGCTTTATTATTGAAGGCAAAGCATTTATATTCCAGACTCCATTAACCTATAAATTCGTTGAGCCTTCGGACGGAGAAATCTATCGTTATTTCGAGGTACGCCCAGAAGTAACTGCGACAATTGGTGAAAAGGTTTATTCATTTGGCGATAATAACCCAAAAGATGTGATTGTAACATTAAAATCAGGAAAAAAAGGTGTAGTTGGAACTGTAAAATTGGATGTTCCAAATTCGTGGAAAGTAGAACCTGCCCTTATAAATTTTGATTTACAAGAAAAATACGAAGAAAAAAAGGTGACATTTAAAGTTTTTCCTTCAACTATAGCATCAGAAATTACACTAAAAGCCATCGCCCAAACATCATCCGGTTCGTATGATAGAGGCATTGCTAGTATTGAATACAAACACGTGCC
Organism: Emticicia sp.; assembly: GCA_017495105.1. GTDB lineage: Bacteria > Bacteroidota > Bacteroidia > Cytophagales > Spirosomataceae > Emticicia. Next base: position 1,923 of record JAFEIL010000289.1, read on the forward strand.
AATGCTTACTTTATTTCCGTTTGCAGAGGCAAAAGCTCTTCGAATCGATTTAAAGAAAAAAGGAAATAAGATTGGTTATATTGCTGGTGCAGGCGATGAAGTTCCTGCGGCATTACAGCAAATTGGCTATCAAGTAACAATGCTTACACCAACAGAACTCGCCAAAGATTTAAGCCAATTTGATGCAATTATTGTTGGAGTGAGAGCTTATAATACCGAAGAACACTTGAAATATTTCCAAGAAAAACTCATGAACTATGTCAGTAACGGAGGGAATATAGTAACTCAATATCAGACAAACGCCTTTTATGGTGTTTCTAAAGTTAAAGAAATTGGACCATTTCCAATGGGTATTGGTCGTGGAAGAGTAACAGATGAAATTGCCACAATGAAAATTTTGAAGCCTCAGCATCCATTACTTAATTCACCAAACAAAATCACGTCTAAAGACTTTGAAGGCTGGATTCAAGAACGTGGTTTATATTTTGCCGACAAATGGAGCGATAAGTACGAGACAATCTTTGCTATGAATGATGCTAACGAAACCGAACTCGAAGGCAGTGTTTTATACACAAAATATGGAAAAGGAAATTTCGTATTTACAGGTTTAGCTTTTTTCCGTCAACTTCCTGCGGGCGTGCCTGGAGCTTATCGCTTGTTTGCAAATATGATTTCGGTAGGAAAGTAAAAAACTGATAGAGTATCATATTTGAAAATTAAACTGAAAGATTTGATAATTTTAAGCCGTTAAAAGCCAATAAACTATCAAATCTCTTAGAATAATCAAAAATCTAAATTAAGAAAAAACACAAAAAGGGCTGAATTGAAATTACAATTCAGCCCTTAATATTTCAAAGAAGTCTTATTTTTTTGCTTTAGGGGCAAGAAATACAATCATTCTTTTACCTTCAAGCTTTAATTCACCTTCTGGTTTGCCATATTCTTCCAAACCTGCAATAAATCGCTTCAACAATTCAACGCCTTGGTCTTTAAATACTATCTGACGGCCGACAAAATGAACATAAGCCTTAACTTTTGCATTTTCTTTCAAGAACCCAATAGCGTGCTTCAATTTAAAATCAAAATCATGGTCATCGGTTTGTGGACCAAATCTGATTTCTTTGATTACAGTCTTTGCCGCTTTGGCTTTTATTTCTTTTTGCTTCTTCTTTTGGTCATACTTAAACTTAGAATAGTCGATTACTCTACATACTGGCGGGTTGGCCGTCGGTACAATTTCAACTAAATCTAAACTTTGAGCTTGTGCCATAGCAAGAGCTTGGGCGGTGTCAAAAATACCCTGCTCTACGTTATCACCTACTAAACGAACCTGTGGTACACGAATACGTTGGTTGATTCGGTGTTCGTCTTCCTTCTGTACTGGTTTTCTGAAATTACGATTGAATGGTTGTTGTGCCATTTAACGATTTTAAGGTTACTAAAAATTGATTTTTACGAAAGTACTAACTAATTTGTATAAAACAAATATTATTACTTCAATTATTACAAAACCGAGACGATTATGCCTTAAACTGAGGTATATTTTTATTTATTTCAGTTTTTGCGTAAGATATAAATTCTTCTATTGTCATCGAGCCTAAATCCCCCTCACCTTTTCTTCTAACAGAAACCTTACCTTCTTCTGCTTCTTTTTCACCAACGATTAACATCAAAGGTAATTTATTTACCTCAGCATCGCGGATTTTACGACCAATTTTTTCATCCCGGTGATCGACGTAGCCTCTAATATCCTCTTCTTGTAAAGTCAGAAATACTTCATTAGCGTAGTCTTCGTATTTTTCTGAAATTGGTAAAATAGCTATTTGGTCAGGAGATAACCACAATGGAAAATTTCCAGCTGTTGTTTCAATCAAAATCGCAATAAAACGTTCCATTGAGCCAAATGGAGCTCGGTGGATCATCACTGGACGGTGTTTTTGGTTATCGGAGCCTACATATTCCAACTCAAATCTTTGTGGTAATTGATAATCAACTTGAATAGTTCCAAGTTGCCATTTACGACCCAAAGCATCTTTTACCATGAAATCAAGTTTTGGGCCATAAAAAGCAGCTTCGCCCAATTCTTCAATGGTTTTAAGTCCTTTTTCGGCTGCTGCACGACGAATGGCATTTTCAGCTTTATCCCACGCCTCATCCGAGCCAAAGTATTTAGTTTTGTTTTCGGGGTCACGCAAAGAAACCTGAGCAGAAAAATCTTCAAAACCAAGAGATTTGAAAACATAAAGAACCAAATCAATTACTTTTTTGAACTCATTTTCTACTTGGTCGTCGGTACAAAAAATATGTGCATCATCTTGAGTAAATCCTCTAACACGGGTTAAACCGTGCAACTCTCCACTTTGCTCATAACGATAAACCGTTCCGAACTCAGCCAAACGCAAAGGTAATTCACGATAACTACGTGGTCGAGCACGAAAAATTTCACAGTGGTGAGGACAATTCATTGGTTTTAACAAAAACTCCTCTCCTTCTTCGGGCGTTGTGATTGGCTGGAATGAATCTTTTCCATATTTTTCCCAGTGACCAGAAGTTAAATATAATTGTTTGCTTCCAATGTGAGGCGTGACGACTTGTTGATAACCGGCTTTTACCTGTGCCTTACGCAAGAAATTCTCCAAACGTTCTCGCAACATTGCACCTTTTGGCAACCATAATGGCAAACCTTTTCCTACTTTCTCAGAAAAAGTAAACAAGTCAAGTTCTTGACCCAATTTACGATGGTCACGACGTTTGGCTTCCTCCAACAGTGTTAAATAATCTTCTAACTCTTTTTGTTTTGGAAATGTTACTCCATAAATACGAGTCAACATTTTATTATTTTGGTCGCCTTTGAAGTAGGCACCTGCCACATTCATAATTTTAGCAGCTTTGATAAATCCAGTATTCGGAATGTGCGGCCCACGGCATAAATCAGTAAAATTTCCTTGCTTATAAAAGGTAATAGAACCATCTTCCAATCCAGCAAGTAAATCTAATTTGTATTCGTCGCCTTTTTCTTCAAAATATTTTATTGCTTCGGCTTTAGCCATCGGAATTCTGATAAAATCATTTTTCTGACGAGCTAATTCTAACATTTTAGCTTCAATTTTCTTAAAATCCTCATTTGTGATGGTTTCACCATTGGTATCTACATCAT
>JAFEIL010000279.1 GCA_017495105.1 Emticicia sp.
ATGCTATATTGTATGCTTCTAAAAATGGAGCAAATATTGAGGGTACAACTCTGTATGTAACACTTTCACCCTGTATTGCTTGTGCAAGGGTAATTTATTCGATGAAAATTAAGAAAGTTTTTTTTGCAAAATCGTATGCCCAATATAAAGGAATACCAAACGATGAAGGGGTTGAATTTTTGAGGAAATTTGGTGTGGAAGTTATTCAGTTTGGCACTTAGTTTTTTTCGGTTAGTTATTGAGGAATAAAAGCAATATCACGATTTCCTCAATAACTAATCCAAAACTAATTAATGTACTACTCCACCTTCACCATGTACGTGTCCGTGGGCGATTTCTTCTTTAGTCGCATCTCTTACTGACAAAACTTTACCAGAAAAGTGCATATTTTGGCCGGCTAATGGATGGTTAAAATCAAGAATAACAGTTTCTTCCGTAATTTCTATAATTCTACCATTCATTTTATTTCCATCTTCATTTGAAAATGGAATCATATTTCCAATTTCCAGCATTCCTTCGGGAATTTTCCCATCTTCAATCTTGAAATTTTCAATCGGAAAATCAATAATTGCCTCTGGGTCTGGGTCGCCATAGCCTTCAGCAGCTTCGACCGAAAATTTAAACTCATCACCAGCTTGGAGACCATTTATTTGGGCTTCAAATGCTTCTGGTAAACCGCTCATTCCTTGAATGAAAACCATAGGCTCATCGTCTTCCACGATTTCGAGCATTTCTCTATCGTTTTCGTTACCAATTTCTAATTCATAGATTATCTTTACAACTTTGTTTGCTTCAATTTTCATCAATCAATTTTTTTGATAGTTTATAGATGTTATTTTTTTAACTTTGTCGCAAACGTACACATATTCAATTATTTTAATGAATTTTTTGGCACATTTATTTCTTTCTGGCAAAAATGAAGAAGTTATGGTAGGAAATCTTCTAGAAGATTTTGTGGTAGGGAGAATCAACCATCCAAGAAATGCAATTTATAATTATACAATTAAAAATGGAATTTTATTACATCGACTTATAGATACTTTTACAGACACAAATTATGCTGTAAGCGATTGCAAGGTAGTTCTTTACGAAAAATATCATAAATACGCCGCTGTCTTAATTGATATCTTTTTCGATCACTATTTAGCCATTCATTGGGTTGAATATTCTAATGAACCTTTTGATAAATTTCGGTATAGAGTACATATTGCTTTTCAAAATCATTGGTCCATACTTCCCGAAAAAATGAAACCAATGATTGAGTCAATGATAAAAAATGATTGGCTCAATAATTATAGTGAATTTTGGGGAATCGAACGTGCCTTGATTGGTATTTCGAGACGAACAAAGTATGAGTCAAATATGGAAAAAGCCACTGAAGATTTAATGATAAATTATCAGTTTTTTGATGAAAAATTTAGTGTGTTTTTTCCTAAGATTATGCTTGAATGTAATCAGTTTTTGAGCGAAAAAGGTTATAATGTAATTTAATTATTTAGTATATTTCGATGTCAGAGCTTTTAAAATCAATCAAAAAAGATTCAATCAAACCTTTGTATTTTTTGCATGGAGAAGAGCAATTTCATATTGAGCAAATTGTAGAAAAAGTACAAAGTTTGGCAATTCCTGCTCATGAAAAAGGTTTTAATGAATTTGTACTCTTTGGGAAAGATTTGAATGTTGGTGCTTTATTGAATTATGCTCGACGCTTCCCAATGATGGCTGAAAGGCAGTTGATAATTGTTAAGGACGCTAATCAGATACAAGGAATTGATTTAAAAGAGAATCAGAAACTCATTGAAGACTATGCACAAAATCCACTTACTTCGACAATCTTGGTTTTAAGTTTTTCAAATGCTCAGGATGAAAGAAAAACTTGGGTTAAGGCTTTTGCTAAAAAAGGTGTCTTACAAAACTTTAAAAAATTCTACGATAATCAGTTGCCTGAGTTTGTAGCCTCATATTGTCATGGACGGGGAGTAAAGATTAGCATGAAAGCTATTCAATTATTGATAGAGCATATTGGTAACGACTTAAAGCGTTTGACTGGTGAATTAGAAAAAGTAATTTTGAATGTTAAACTCGGTGATGGAATAGATGCTGATGTGATTCAAAAATATGTTGGAATAAGTAAGGAATACAATGTATTTGAATTACAAAAAGCCTTGATTCAAAGAGATGTAGTGAAGGCTAACCAAATAACTATATATTTTGGAAATAACCCTAAAGACAATCCAATTCAGCCGATTTTGATAATTCTATACAATTTTTTCAGCAAAGTTTTACTGATTCATGGCTCAAATGATAAATCTGAATCGGGAGTTGCTTCATTACTTAAGGTAAATTCTTTCTTTGCAAAAGATTATTTATCGGCTGCTCGAAATTATTCTTTATCAAAATTAGCTTTTGTGATACATTGTATTAAAATTGCTGACTTAAAGTCGAAAGGTGTTGAGGTAGGGGAAGAGAAAGAAATTGATATTCTTCAAAAATTAGTTTTTGAAATTCTTCATTAACTTTGATTTAATTAGGTTTGGTTTTTTTATGAAAATACAGAGGTTTAGAATAAAAAAAGAGCCTCATGAATGAGACTCTTTGTATGTTGCGGGAAGCGGGATCGAACCGCCGACCTTAGGGTTATGAATCCTGCGCTCTAACCATCTGAGCTATCCCGCAATAATTTTAAATTATTTTTCAAGACTTTTTTTGTTGACTTGAAGAATATGTTGCAAAATTACACAAAGTTTTCTTACATTGCAAAAAAAGAAATTGATGTAAGCCAAGATTTACAAAAACTTTATAGAAAATCTTGGAATAGTTATTTAATAAGGCTAAATCGAGTTCGATTTAGGTTATATTTTTTAAATTTTACGAATTATGGAAAAATTCAAATTTTCTCGTGAATACGAATTTAGGGCGTCACCTAAAGTTTTATATCAGTATTTTAGCACACCTGCTGGTTTGCAACAATGGTTTGCATCAAAAGTTAAATACACCAGTGATGCTAATTTCGATTTTATTTGGGACAATGAAAGTCATCCAGCCCGCATGTCCGTTCAACGTGTTAATAAGCTTGTGAAATTTGATTTTTTGAAAGATGAGCAAAAGGGTAATTTTGTTGAGTTCAAACTCGAACAAAGTGAACTAACAAATGCCACATTCTTGAAAGTTACCGATAATTCAGATAACAATGATGTTGAGGAATTGGAAGATATTTGGGACGATATGATTTACAAATTAAAAGAGATTGTAGGCGGTTGAAAAAGTAATTGTGTTAAATAAACTTAATGAACTTGTGAAAATGGATTTCCTGTTGGAATTTTGTGTCTCAAAATCATTACGTCTTGAATGAAGAAAATAGATATTTTAGTAATTAGGTCTTTCATTGGGCCATTTATATTAACTACCTGTGTGGTAGTTTTTATTTTTTTGATGCGTTTCTTAATGCTTTATTTCAATGATTTTGTTGGAAAGGATTTAGGATATGATGTGTTTGGGAAACTATTTGTGTATTTTTCTCTCATAACTGTCCCAATTGCATTGCCTCTTTCAGTTTTGTTGGCTTCATTGATGTGTTTTGGTAATTTGGGAGAATACACTGAATTAACAGCTATCAAGTCAGCAGGAGTTCCGATTTCTAGAGTATTGTTTCCTGCCATGATTTTTGCATTTGGCGTGAGTGTTTTTTCTCTTTGGTTTAATAATACAGTCAATCCTTGGGCAAATTTAAAAGGATACAGCCTTTTATATGATGTAAAAACCACAAAAGTTACTTTAAATGTGAAGGAAGGTGTTTTTTATAAGGAGATTCCCGGATATAGTATTAAGGTTTTAAAAAAATATTCTGATGGTAAAACACTCAAAGGTGTAACAATATACAATCATGCCAGCAATAACGGAAATGTAAACGTAACATTGGCTGACTCAGGAAAAATGTACACCATGTATGATAATACATATTTAGTTTTTGAACTTTTTAATGGTACAAATTACGTTGATTATAAATCTAATGATGGGAATTACGACGAAACTCAATATGTAAAAAACAGTTTTAGACAAAATAAAATGGTTTTTTCACTAGAATCGTTTGGTATGCGTAGGACTGACGAGTCGCAGTTTAAATACCATGAGTATATGAAAAATATTACTCAATTAAATAATCAAGTTGATTCGGTTGCAATTGATATTGAAAAAACTTTGAAATCTCAAATTACGAATGCTACCCAGATATATAATTTTCAATTTAAGAAATATCCTATAGATACCTCAAAATTTGCACGAGAAAAGAAACCAATTGTTGGAGGAAAGTGGGTTTACGATAAATTGAAACTTTTAGAAACTACAAATGGAAATGTTGAAACTTACGAGACATCGATAGCCCAAGCCAAAAATATTCGTGATCAATTTTCAACTACTATAGATATTATTAAAAGTAAAAAACGAGAAGGAATAAAAGCAGAAGTAGAAAAATGGCATAAGTTTACAATGGCATTTGCTTGTTTTGTGATGTTTTTGATTGGTTCATCGCTTGGCTCAATTATTAAAAAAGGTGGTTTTGGTATGCCAGTTTTGCTATCGATTACATTTTTTATTTTGATGTATGTGTTGATGCAGTTGGGAGATAAATACGCTAAAGAAGATATTTGGCCTGTACTATTAGGTGTTTGGATGCCAGATTTGGTGTTATTAGCCTTTGGAGTTTATTTTCTTTCAAAAGCTACCAATGATGCCCGTTTGTTTGAAAGCGATATTTATGATGTGTATTTTGATAAATTAAAAATGGCTTGGAGGAATAGGAGGTTTTTAAAATCGAAGGAAATAGTAAGTGCTTAAAAGCAAAATAGCCATGAATTTAAATTACATGGCTATTTTTATTTTAAATGTTTTGTATTTCGAGTTGAGTTCCCATACTTACATTTCTTTCAATTATTTCGACTATGTATTCAAAATCTTCGTTTCGTTCGGCATAATCAAGATTATTTACATCAATTATTATCAGTTTTCCATGCGTGTAGAGACTGTCTCTTATACACAT
>JAFEIL010000165.1 GCA_017495105.1 Emticicia sp.
AAAATACACACATTGCACTCTTTTTAAATTTATTTGAAAACAATTTTGTTTAAGAAATCAGTAAATGTCTGATTTCTTATTAAAGAAATTACCCTAATAAATGAAAACTAAGATTTATATATTGATTTTTTCGGGTCTATGTTTATGGTCATGTCAGAAAATTGAAACAGTCTCATTATGCCGTTTGAATAAATTTATTACTGAGTATCCAGCAAGTAATCTTATTCATCACGATTTGATTTCGATTAAAAATAATAGAATAGAAAAAATTTATAGCTATGACCTTAAAAATGGTACAGATACAACTGCTCGACAAAGAATCATTTATGTAATTGATGCATTGGGCAAAATATCTCAAATTCGTGATGAATCCAGTTTAACGAGGATTATTTTATTCAACTTTGTATATAATTCAAAAGGAAATGTCGATAAAGTGATTCAGCTAACAAACAATCTTCAGACTAATGAGATTTTATTGGAATATGATGAAAAAAATAGACCTACGGGGGCAATAAGTTTAAATCTTGTAGGTTTAAATCGTTCGATTGAGTACGATGCAAAAGGAAATCCATATAGAATTACCAGAGCGGACTTTGGTAGCTCAGCAACTGTTAACGAACATACTTTTGATGATAAACGCAATTTTTTTGAAGGAATTCCTGATATAGGTTTATATTGGTTGTTGCGTCCGTTATATAATTTCATTCCGTTTGGAAGTAACAATATTATCGGAACAAGGTTTTATACCATTCAAAGTTTAGAGTTTAAAGAAGTACCAGATATTCGTACAATCAGAGAAACTACCTATAACGAGCAAGGTTTTCCTGTTGGAATGAATATAGTTTTAGAAAATCAAGGGAGAGCCGTTTCAAGTAAATCAAGATTTGAATATAAGTGTGAATAAATTATTGATGTGTTTGTAGAAAGGCTTCTGCGACAAGCATATCTTCTGGAGTGGTAATTTTTATATTTTCGTAAGCTCCATCAATGAGTGATATTCTTTCTCCTGAAAATTCTAAAACACTTGCACAGTCTGTGAAAAAGGCTTGTTCGTCTACTTCAAAAGCTTTTTTAATAAGATTTATTTGAAAAGTCTGAGGTGTTTGTACGAGTTTTAATTTAGTTCTGTCGAGAGCAGTACTTTCGCCTTTTTCATTAAATTGTCTAACAGAATCTTTAACCCAAACACTCGCTACGGCTGTACCTTTTTCGGCTGCAACTTTATAAGAATTTTGAATTATTTCGAGATTAACAAGTGGTCTAACTCCATCATGAATAGCTACTAATCCATCAGTTTTGATGGTGCTTAAACCATTCCTAACAGACTGAAATCGTGAAGCACCACCAATAGCAATTTTAATGCAATTTTTGAACTTTTGAATTGTTTCATTTGAAGACGAAATTTCATTCCAATACTCAATGTCGTTTTTTGGTAAAACAACAATTATTTGAATATCAGGTATTTGTAGAAATTTTTCTACTGTGTGAATTAAAATCGGCTTGTCATTTAGAAGAAGAAACTGTTTTGGAATTTCACTTTTCATTCGACTACCACTGCCGCCGGCTACTATAATAGCGTAAATGCTCCCAGCCCTTAAAGGAGAGTATTGTTCTTTTTTATTCATAATTCTCGATTAAACACTACTTTAAGAACTGGGAGTAATTTTTAGATAATCAACATTACATCGCCATAAGAAAAGAATTTGTACTTTTCTTTGATAGCTTCATGGTATGCTTGCATAACTAATTCATGTCCTCCGAAGGCACAGGCTGTCATCAACAAAATTGATTCTGGAAGGTGCAAGTTAGTAAGAAGGGCATTCGTGATTTTAAACTCGAAAGGTGGGAAGATAAATTTATCTGTCCAACCATTATTTACTGGTTTCAAATGATTGTTTGCCGAAACCGAAGATTCGATTGCTTTCATTGCTGTTGTACCAATCGCACAGATTCTACCTTCTTTATTGATTGAATTGTTTACGATTTCGCATGTTGCCTCTGGAATAAAGAAATTTTCAGAATCAGTTTTATGTTTTGTTAAATCTTCAACATCAACTTGGCGAAAAGTTCCGATGCCAATATGAAGAGTAATAGGGCAGAAAGTAGAGCCTTTCAATTCCATGCGACGTTGAACATTACGAGTAAAGTGCATTCCTGCAGTTGGAGCTGCTACTGCTCCTTCGTTTTCAGCAAAAATAGTTTGATAACGCTCTCTATCTTCTTCAGTAACTGGTCGTTTAATGATATCAATCGGAAGAGGTGTTTCACCTAATTCGTGCACAGTTTTCATCATTTCTTCGTGCGAGCCATCAAACAAAAATCGAATGGTACGCCCACGAGAAGTTGTATTATCAATAACTTCTGCAACTAAATCACTATCGCCAAAGTATAATTTATTGCCTACACGAATTTTACGAGCAGGGTCAACTAAAACATCCCACAAACGCATTTCACGGTTCAATTCTCGAAGTAAAAAAACTTCTATTTTTGCACCAGTTTTTTCTTTTGAACCATATAGCCTTGCAGGAAATACTTTAGTATTATTTACCACCATGGTATCGTTTTCACCAAAATAATCAACAATATCAGTAAACATTTTGTGCTCAATTTTTTTGGTTTTTCGATTCACCACAATCATACGACTACTATCTCGTTGGTCATAAGGGTGCATGGCAATAAGGCTATGCGGAAGGTCAAGTTTAAATTCTGAAAGTTTCATTGTGATTTTATTCCCAACTCTGATTTTTACAGAGATATTGTTAGATTTCGTTCATGTATTGGGGTAATTGTTATTTGACATGAAGAAATTTAGGCGAAGAAAAATTGCTTAACCTAAGTGTTAATGTTTACAAAGGTACGAAATCGAAGTAGGGGCTGTCAAGTCTTTTAATATAAATGTTTTATGATAAGTATCAAAATATTAAATAAAAAAAAAGAGGCACTATTTTTAAGTGCCTCTAAGTGGTATTAATGTTATTATTAAACACTTATTTTACCTTTTAAAAATAATTTACCTTTTCCTGCCATTAAAACACGGTCGTCAGAAAGTTTACATTTCAAATATCCTTTTCGACTTGATATTTGTTCAGCTATTAATTCAGTTTTATTGAATACTTTAGCCCAATAAGGCACTAATTTAGTGTGTGCAGAACCTGTAACTGGGTCTTCATCAATTCCGGAGCCTGGCCCGAAGAATCTAGAAACGAAATCAGCTTTCTTTGATTTTGCTTTTGCCGTTACGATTATACCTCTTGCTTTAATATGCTTTAATGCAACAAAATTTGGTTTTAAATCTTCAATTTCTTTCTGTGAACCATAAACTAACATATAGTCATCCGATGCTCGGTAAATTTCTTTAGGATTTTTACCGATACTCTCAATTAAGCCTTCAGGTGCTTCTGAATGAATTGTTTCTTGCAATGGAAAATCAAGTTCAAGCCACTTTTCTTCTTTTCTTACCTTCAGAATCCCACTTTTCGACCCAAATAAAATAGTTTCATTTGGGTATTTCAAAATATTAAAAATAACAAAAGAGGTAGCCAAAGTTGCGTGGCCACAAAGATTTACCTCAATAGTTGGTGTAAACCATCGAATATCAAAGCCTGTTTTATTCGGCACAAAAAAAGCAGTTTCGGAAAGATTGTTTTCAAAGGCAATCTTTTGCATTAACTCATCAGATAACCAAGTTTTTAGTGGCACAACAGCCGCAGGGTTTCCTCCGAAAAGTTTATCGGTAAAAGCATCTATTTGATATATAGGTAATTGCATAGGTAGAATTTACAATTAATTCGAATAATAATTTACGAATGATTTTTATGAATGGCTAAAATCAAATATTTTTTATTAGGTTGTGGGATAAAATTAATCGACAAATTGAAATGTTGTAATTTATAGATTTTAGTGCTTTGTCGCTAATGTGAACCGTCTCTTCTCTCGAATCTCATCTTTTTTATCTTAGTGATTATTTGTAAGTCTAACTGCTCAAAAAATTATTTTTTCTTGACAATTAGGTTTTGTTTGGTCACAAAAAGCATCAAAAAAATAACACTTACTAAATAAATGATATTTCTAGAATCAATTAAACCTCGACCAAGGGCTTCGTAATGGTAGCTCAAACTTAAAAAACTGATAAAAAACTGTGTAGTTCCACTAAAAACATTAGCTAGTTGCTGAATACCAGCATATAAAATATAACACAAAACTGCACCGATTACGAATGCAACTATTTGATTATCAGTCATTGAAGATGACCATAAACCAACACTCGAAAATGTTGCTCCAAGTAAAAGCAATCCGAGGTAAGAACCAATAACAGCTGCTGAATCAATATTACCTTGCGGGCTACCTAACTGATAGACTGAATAATAATAAAGCAATGTAGGGAGCAGGGTAATTAAAATTAGTAGAAATGAAGCAAGGAATTTTCCAATGACAATCTGCCATTCACTCAATGGTTTGGTAAATAGTAACTCAATGGTGCCGCTTTTATACTCTTCTGATAGCGAACGCATAGTAATGGCTGGAATTAGAAAAATAAAAATAAATGGTGAAAGCTGAAAGAAATTATTGAGGTCAGCATAGCCATAATCTAGCACATTAGAGTCGAAAAACCATGTAAATAGGCCAACAATTACTAAAAATACCCCAATTACAATGTAGGCTACAAATGAATTAAGAAAGCTATTGAGTTCTTTTTTTAATATTGCAAGCATATTTTTTATTACTTTTTAAATAATGAATTTAATTTTCAAACATTCTTAAAAATCAAGTTCAGGTTTAGTGTTTTTAATAATTGCAGCTACAATTAACGAAAAAATAAAGCCACAAATTACATAGACAATCATAGAAAATAGGAATGTGAGTCCTGGTGTAGCATAACTACTTGCAATTTCCATTGCTTGATCGATTTGTTCCGATGATAATCCTTGCTGTTCTAATTGTTCTATTTGTAATTCTCGCATTTGTTGTAAAATTGTCGTATCGATAAAGGTAATATAGACGTAGTTAAACATTGATGCAATAATAGCACATACTGCACTCATT
>JAFEIL010000294.1 GCA_017495105.1 Emticicia sp.
ACGTTTATTTTATCCTTAAATTTCAAATAATATTGCATTGGCTCGTCACCAATACTTTCGGCACTTGCTTGGTTATCAGCCAATAAAAATCCTTTTGTTTTTCGGCCGTAACCTCTGCTCAGTGTGCTAACTTTATATTTATCGCTCAAAAGTCTGACTAAATATTCTACGTGTGGGGTTTTGCCCGTACCACCCAAACTCAGATTTCCGACATTGATTGTCAGCACTTTAGGCGAAACCGACTTCATTATACCAACATCAAACAAGCAATTCCGCAAGAAAATCACGGCATAATAAAGGCCATATAACGGAAAAAGTATTATTTTTAGCAACAAGAAAATCACCTTCATTTGGTTCGATTTTTGTAGATTTATTGGTTCTTTCAAGAGCAAACTGCTCGAAAAGCATATAAATCGCCGATTTGTGTCATAAAAAACAAAAGTTTCTGTACTTTTGCCAAAATTAAGCATTTTTCAATGGGTCTGAAAGTCAAATGGTTGAAGCACACTTTAAAGTTCAAGTTTGAAGCTGGAACCTCACGTGGTGTCTATACCGAGAAAGATACTTTTTTCTTGAAAATATTCTATTCTGAAAACCCATTGGTTTTTGGCTTGGGAGAAACTGCCCCATTGAAAGGTTTGAGTATTGATGATTTACCCAACTTCGAAGAAATTCTGCAAGAAATCTGCCATACTTTCAATAGTTTAGATCTTGAAGTTTTTGAATGGAATATCAACATTATACTTTCGCAACTCATTGACGACCAACTTCCATCTATTAAATTTGGTTTTGAAACTGCTCTTTTAGATTTAATGAACGGTGGTAAAAGAGTCATTTTTGATAATGATTTCTCGAATAGTCAAAAAGCAATCAATATTAATGGTTTAGTTTGGATGGGAAGTAAAGATTTTATGACCACCCAAGTAAATGAAAAACTTGTAGAAGGCTTCGATACCATTAAGATGAAAGTTGGGGCGATAAATTTTGCGGAAGAATTAGAAATTCTGGCCAACATTCGTCAACAGTTTTCGGCTGAACAAATCACACTTAGAGTTGATGCAAACGGAGCATTTTCACCCGAGGAGGCTCCCGAAAAACTTTTACAATTAGCTAATTATCAGATACATAGCATAGAACAACCTATTAAGCAACATCAGATAGAAGCAATGATTGAATTGTGCCAAAATAGCCCATTACCAATCGCTCTGGACGAAGAATTGATTGGTATAAGCGATTACGTGCAAAAAATGCAATTGTTAAAGAAACTCAAACCTACCTATGTAATTCTAAAACCCACACTTTTGGGAGGCTTACAACACTGCCGTGAATGGATTGAAATTGCTTCACGTTTGCAAATCGGTTGGTGGATGACTTCAGCTCTCGAATCAAATATTGGTCTAAATGCCATTGCTCAGTTCACGGCCCAATATAAAAACCAATTGCCTCAAGGTTTGGGCACAGGTTCGCTTTATAACAATAATATTGAAAGCCCGCTTTTGGTCGAAAATGGCAAGTTACGTTATCAAGCAAATTCAGCGTGGGATTTAAGTTTGATTCAAGATTTATAATTTACCGCAAAGATGTCCACTATTGCCTAATTGAATTCTTAAAAGATTGGTCATGAAATAAGGAACATATACTAATAATCAATTTGTTTTGAAAAACAATCTCACCCGCAAAATCATTTCATACTTGTTTTGTGTTTACGCCAAACCGTCACTGCTATATTCAACGAACTAAAACGAAAAAAGTTTTAGTTTCAGAAAATTCATAATAATAAGCTATCAATCAACGATTTACGCTGGATAGGCAAACAAATTTTTCATAAAAAACTTGATGCATAAAGGCATCATATTTGGTCTTCAGTTACATTCTATTCTCCCAAAATAAGACATGAACATGAACAATGGTTTGCTGATTTTTTGCAAAGAAAACCTGATTGCACAGAAAAAGATACACTCAACTTTCATCACTTTGGAGGAAAAGACGATATTAGAATTGACATTAAAATGAATCGTTAGAACAAATTGAAGACTTTGTGCGTTACACAACTTAGTAACAGTAATGATTTTTTGATGAAAAACCAATACCTACTAAATGAGAAAAAAATCACCTCTAGAGTATTCACGGAATATGTTTTTTAAATAATGCTAAGTAGTTTTCTTTAAATACAAGACGCTAACATAAAGAAGTAAAGCATACTTGTAAAAAGCCATAGTCTGTTGTATTTAAGCAAACGACTTTTAATCCTCCTTCATGCCAAAAATAATCGCTATCGGAACCGCCAATCCAATTCATTGTCATCAACAAAATGACATCATGCGGTTTATGCTCGATGCCAATAATCCCGACGAAAAAAACAGAAAACTTTTACCAATTCTATATCATCGAAGCGGTATTAATACCCGATATTCAGTCTTTTCTGATTTTTCGCTTGCTCGTGGACAATGGGATTTTTTTGGCGATAATTGCACGATGCCATCACTCGAAAAACGGATGGCATTCTATAACCAAGAAGCGGTAAAACTTTCAGTAGCAGCCATTGATAATTGCTTACAAAATATTAAGGAAAACGAAGTTAATATCCAAGAAGTTACGCACTTAATTACCGTAACTTGTACCGGACTATCAGCACCCGGATTGGATATTCAGTTGGTGCAAGCCCTTAACCTGTCGCCCAATATTATCCGTACTTCGGTCAATTTTATGGGTTGTTATGCCGCTCTTCACGCTATCAAAATAGCCGATGCGTTTTGTAAAGCCGATGCTTCAGCCAAAGTTTTGGTTGTTTGTACTGAATTGTGTACGCTGCACTTCCAAAAATCGAATGATATAGATGCGATTCTTTCGTCAACACTTTTTGCAGATGGTTCGGCGGCTTGTTTGATAAGTGGCGATAACAATGATAAAGGTTTAGAAATCAAGCAGTTTTATTCACAAATTGCTTTGAGCGGACAAGCTGATATGGCTTGGCAATTATCAAGTACTGGTTTTCTGATGACACTCTCAAGCCATGTGCCGAAACTAATCAAACAAGAAATTAGAAACCTACTCAAAAATTCACTGCAAAAATTAGGCTTACGGATAGAAAATATCACTGATTGGGCGATTCACCCTGGCGGAAAAAACATTTTGGAGGCAGTAGAAACTTCACTTGAATTGTCCGTTAATGCCTTATCCGATTCTTATGATGTGCTGAAAAACTATGGAAATATGTCATCACCAACAATTTTATTTGTTTTGAAAAAAATGATGGAAGACTCCAGCAAAAAAGGCAATATTTTTGCCATAGCTTTTGGGCCAGGCATCACGATGGAAAGCGTAATTTTAGAACGATGAATTTCAAAACCCGCTCATACCAAACTGAATTACTCGATAATGATGAAATTCCAACTGAAGACCTCTATCGAAATCTTCGAGAACTTGACTTTATCAATAGTTACCTCGGTGGACATTCAGTAGTGTTAGATGGAATTAAATATTTCATAAATTCAATACAAAAAGAATATTCAGAAACTGTATTAAATTCAGAAATTTCAAATAAATGTAAAGTTTCAGAAATTACACAAGACACAATTAATACAGAAACAACAAAATATACCATATTTTCAAATACTTCTGAAATATTAAAAATTCATGAAATTGGCAGTGGTGGAGGTGATAATTTACGAGCTGTCAGTCGGTTTTTGAATAAAATCAGTATCTCTCACTCACTCGGAGGAGTTGATTTGAAAGAAGATTGTGTAAGATTTGCCGAAAATTTTGAAAACCTAAATACAGCTATCAAATACGAAATTGCTGACTATCAAATAGCTACATTTCCTAAGGGGCAGCCACATATTATCTTCAATTCACTGTTTTGCCATCATTTCAAGGATGAAGATTTAGTAAAAATGCTTCAATGGATGTATAAAAATTCTGAAATTGGTTTTGTCATTGCTGATTTGCACCGTCACCCGCTTGCCTACTATTCAATCAAATGGCTTACTGCTCTGTTTTCAAAATCATATTTGGTTAAAAACGATGCTCCCCTCTCTGTTCTAAGGGGTTTTTCGAGAAACGAATGGGAAATTTTGCTGGAAAAAGCTGGAATCAAAAACTATAAAATCAAATGGAAATGGGCATTTAGATGGTTAATTTTGGTAAAAAAACAAACTAAATGCTAATCTTTCTTTACCTTCGCCATCCACAAGTTGAAAACTTGTCCGACATTTCTTATAACTTATTGTGGTTTATGAAGTTTATACTTTAATTATCAATTCCGTTATCATCAAAAAAATGTTCGTCACACTCACCATTGTTCGTTACCCAAAATACCTAATTCCATTGGCATTCATTTCGATGGCAGTTTTACATATTCCATTGTATTTTACGAAAGGGATTACGTTTTGGAAATTATTGGGATGTGGTAAAAATGGCACTTTTGATATTCATCCCGACTATCAGCAATGGGGCTTGATGGCGGTTTGGAATGATAAAACTGATGCGGAAAAATTTCAAGAGAAATCATTTGTTTGGACTTGGTGGCGATTTTTGACTAATGAACAATGGACAATTGGTTGCATTCCTTACGAATCTCATGGAAAATGGGATGGAAAAGAACCTTTCGGACAACCTACACCCGACCGCACTTATCAAGGCTCGATTGCGGTTCTCACTCGTGCGACAATTCGTGTATCAAAATTATCTGGTTTTTGGAAAAACGTTCCGACAGTTGCAGCATCAATGGGTCATGCACAAGGATTTGTGACATCGGTTGGCATCGGCGAAATGCCTTTTGTCAGACAAGCAACATTCTCGGTTTGGGAAAGTTTGGAAGATGTGAAGAAATTTGCATATAGACAAAGAGAACATGCTGAAGTTATCAAAAAAACTCATTCAGAAGGCTGGTACTCAGAAGAGCTTTTTGCAAGATTTATTCCAGTACAAACCTTCGGAACAATCAAAGGTATCAATCCAATTATTGTTTAAAGGCACTTCACACCATAATATATTTCATTCCAAAAGGTAGTTTTTATT
>JAFEIL010000155.1 GCA_017495105.1 Emticicia sp.
ACACTCATTCTCACAGCATTATTAATAATTGTATTTTTCTTAGGCAAATATCTTGGACTTGCCTATTTATTACACCCAAAGAAGTGGTTAATACTTGGTTTCTTTGTTGCATTTTCTTTTTTGTTTCATAGAGTCATTGAGTTCGGTTTACGAGAAAAACAGAAAAATTTCATACCCTTTTACCTTGCTACGGTTGTTCTTAGGTTAATATTCTGCGTAATATTTATTGGAGTAGAGCTTTACTTAGGGCTTCAGCAGCAAGAATTGTTTATTTTAAACTTTTTTGTACTATATTTATTTTATACTGTGTTTGAGATTTGGAATTTAAGTCGTAACTTGCGGCAAAATTCAGGAAAGTGATGAATTCACTATTAATTGACCGAATAATTACAGAAAAATATGTTGCGTAAGATTACAACAAAACTACTACTCGTTACTTCATTATCGTTATTCTCGATAAACTTCCTATTAGCACAAGAAGGACACGAAGCACAGCACGAAAATCACCAAGCTTCTGCTCACGAAGAAGAAAAGTTTGATATTGGCAAAATGATTATGCATCACATTTCTGACTCTCACGAGTGGGAATTTGCTCACGGTCTAACTTTACCTCTACCAGTTATTATTTACACTAAACAATACGGTCTTGAAGTTTTTTCTTCTAAAAGATTTGCTGAAGGAAAAGGTGTTTACAATGGTTATATTAATAATCACGAGCATATTCATCGTTTAAATCCACAAGGTGGAATCGACGAAGAAGTACACGTTTGGGACTTATCAATCACTAAGAATGTAGCTTCAATGCTATTGAGTGCAGTGATTTTGATAGTATTAATGTCAACTGTTGCGAAAAGTTTTGCGAAAAATCGTGGAAAAGCTCCTAAAGGTATTCAATCATTTATTGAGCCAATTATATTTTTTATCCGTGATGAAGTGGTTATCCCAAACGTCGGTCCTAAATATGAGAAGTATTTGCCTTATTTACTTACATTGTTTTTCTTTATTTTGATAAATAACCTTTTAGGTCTAATTCCAGGCGGAGCTAACTTAACTGGCAATATCACAATAACTTTATTTTTAGCAGTACTTACATTCTTTATTACACACATCAACGCCAATAAACACTATTGGCTACACTTAGTGAAACCAGAAGGTGTACCAATTTTAATGTTACCTCTAATGTGGGTTGTTGAAATTGCAGGTGTTTTTATGAAGCCAATGTCATTAACGATTCGTCTTTTTGCAAACATTACTGCTGGTCACATCATTATTTTGAGTTTACTTGGTTTGATTTTTATTTTTCAAAGTTTTGCCGTGGGTGGAGTCGTAACTTTGTTTACATTGTTTATGAATGCCATTGAACTTTTAGTAGCGTTCTTGCAAGCATTTATCTTTACATTGCTTTCGTCGATGTATATTGGTTCTGCAATTGAAGAACATCACGAAGCAGATCACGGACATTGATTTTTAGTCCGCAGACGATAGTCAATAAATCCACAGTTAAAACTGTACTATCGACCATCGTCTATTGTCTATTTACTATTTTGCATTTTTTGTTTCACTTATATAAATTGTTTTATCATGTCTTTTTTACAAGTTCTTTTACAAGCTGCCACTGATGGTGGACGTGGATTCGCAGTAATGGGTGCTGCAATTGGTGCTGGTCTTGCTGCAATTGGTGCAGGTCTTGGTTTAGGTCGTATTGGTGGTAGTGCATTGGAAGGCGTAGCTCGTCAACCAGAAGCTGCTAACAAAATCCAAACTATGATGATTATCATCGCAGCCCTTGTAGAAGCCGTTGCTTTATTTGCAGCTGTAATTTGTTTGTTGATTTCTTTCAAATTAGCGTAAGAAACACGGGCTATGCCTGTAAGCAAGCAATTATTTGCTATTGATAACCTGCCCCGTTCGCATTAGGCGTCGGTGCAGGTTTCATAATTTACCCTTGACAATTTTGCTAAAAAAATAAAATGGATGTTTGGTTTAGACAATAAATTTTAGAAATAATATATAGTATTCATTTCCAAATTGCCAAATCTTCAAATTATCAAATTAACTTAATTATTACTAATTTTATAATTTTATAATAACATGGAATTGCTAACCCCAGCCATTGGTCTGTTGTTTTGGATGGCATTAGTTTTCGGAATTTTAGTTTTCTTCCTGAAAAAATTTGCTTGGCTACCAATCCTTTCTTCATTGAAAGAGCGTGAGGATTCAATTGAATCAGCTCTTCGTATGGCAGAAGAAACACGTGCCGAAATGGCAAAATTAAAGTCAGATAATGACAAGATTTTAGCTGAAGCTCGTGCTGAACGCGATAAAATGATTCGTGATGCAAAAGGTATCACTGATAAAATGATTGCTGATGCCAAAGACAAAGCAGTGTTAGAAGGAAATAAAATTATTGCTGATGCTCGTGAGGCTATCCAACAAGAAAAAGTTGCTATGGTTTCTCAAATGAAGAAAGATATGGCTAGTTTCTCAATTGAAATTGCTGAAAAAGTAATTCGTAGAGAATTGTTAGATAAAACTTCACAGGAAGCATTGGTTTCAAGTTTGATTTCAGAAGCAAAACTTAACTGATATGTCTGCAAAATAGACTATTTAGTATTTTTGATTACTTTATTTGCAAACATTTCACTATCTTCTTAGGTATTCAATGTTTTGCGAAGTAATTGCAAACATTTGCAAAAATTATTTCACAATATTTGTTTTATTGAAACACTCGGTTGTAGATTTGTGATAATCACACTATAAAGCATCCGAGAATTCGCTCAAAATACAATGGCAGACTCAATAGTTGCTTATAGATACGCTAAATCATTGTTTGATTTAGCGACTGAAAAAAAAGTCGTTAATGAAGTAAATGACGACATGATTTTGTTTAAAACAGTTTGTGACGAAAATCGTCAGTTTTTAGTGGTTTTGGGCAATCCAATTGTTCGTCATCATACAAAACTCGGAATTTTGAAAAAAACTTTCGAAAAGAACGTACATCCTGTTACTTTCTCAATTTTCAATCTCTTAACTAAGAAAAACAGAGAAAATCTGATTTATTCTATAGCTGAAGAGTTTGACAAATTGTATAACCTGCAAAAAGGAATTCAGAAGGTGACTGTGACTAGCGTTACGCCATTGACAGATGCTCAAAAAGCTGAATTCATTAAAATCGTTGGAGGCTCAACTGGTAAACAGATTGTATTGGAAGAGAAAGTAAATGAAAACCTCATTGGAGGATATATTTTAAGTGTAGGCGATACACAAATTGATACTTCGGTTAGAAAGAGACTAAATGAGTTGAAGCTTTCACTAGCATAAGCTCTTCTGTGAGCCTGCTCGTTATTCAAAGTATTAGTTTTCATGGCTATATAAAAGTTGAGAAATCCCCCGCTCTTTAAGCGGGGTTTTTTCTTTTAGTAGAGTGTAGTTTCGAACTTGAGGAATAGAATATTTTTAAACGACAAATCTGCAATCAGCTAAATTTCTGTCAATAAACTTATTATCTAAAGTGGACTTATCGACTATTGACCGCGGACCACTTCATCTATTGGAAAGCAAAAACCCTAATAATCTTACATTGATTATTAGGGTTTTTATTTTTACAATCTCTATTAAGAAATGTTTGATTTAAACTAAAGAATCTAAAATTTAGGTAATATTGATTGCTTTTATTTTAAAACTATTAATTAATCTTCGTGAAATCTTAAAAGGATGCTCCCCAATTTTTAACTCTGCAAACCTTTTTTTATTATCTAATTTAAAAAAACTGATATATTCAATATTGATTATACAGCCTCTACTAATTCGAATAAATGTTGAACTCTGTAGTAATTTATTTTCAAATATGTTTAATGTTTCATAAACATAAGAAATAGAATTATCTTCAAAATAAAGCTCTGTAACACTTCCTACTCGAAGAATAAATTTTATTTTGTCGATTTTAATTTTTTCAAATTTTATTTTCTTTTTTTCTGTGATTTCAGCATTGGCATCTAATAGTTCGGCTTCTTTTTTCATATTAACCAATATTTTAAAGGCCAATTTAGTTGATGCTAAATACTTTTTGTAAACCACATTTTGGATAAAAAGTTTTTCGATACTCTGATCAGAAGAATCAAGAAAGAAATTTAAGTTTATTATTTTTGATTCATTAATCTTTGAAAACTGTGGGTATTGCAATAAAAAGGAGCTTATATCCTCTACAAAAGCATATTTTTCCCAGTCTTCTTCACTTTCTTTACAAAGGTACCATTGATTTTGTTTTTTTTGTAAAAACTGAAAATCATTGATGTTTTCTAAATTTTTATAGTTTATCAGCATAAGTAATTTGTTTTTTTATGTTAAAAATCAATGTGTATTTATAAGAGGATTACTATTTATGGTGTACCAGTAACTGAAAAAGTAATATTAGATAAATAGTTTGATGCGGGCATAATTACTGATATACCAGTAATTTTATACCTAATTTGTATTGTATTTCGGTCTTTTACTCCATTAAAGAAGACTTTGTTCACGCCTGTTAATTCTATAAAACTTAATCCATCGCTGATTGAGGCACCTGGAGTTGTGGTAATACCTCCATCATTTACTCTTTGCACGTAAAAACGCAAACCTGTATTTATAGTATTATCGATTTTATTAACTGATACTTCCCATCTTGAGCAAGCATCAGCATTTGCAATAGAAATTGTGATGGCACCTGATTTATCTATTATTAGGTCACTACTTGTACTTGGATAATCTAATCCAATTTGATTAGCTAGAAAAGTAGGAGGTGATTCTGAAACATAACTAGAAAATGCTCCCATACTTATCCTTGGAGAGCACTGAGAAAAAGTATCTAATGCGACACCACAGAAAAAAAATAAGTACAATAATCGTTTCATCTTTTAATTAAGTTATAGAGAATGTGATACTTAGACTTGTGCTTCCGGATCTTAATTGACTGTAATCTGAAATAACTAATTCGTATGTTATATTATATCCATTTAAAATTCCTTGACCTGTATATCC
>JAFEIL010000106.1 GCA_017495105.1 Emticicia sp.
TAGCTACTTATAAAATTATCCAGTGGCTGGTGGATTTATTTAAGAGGTTGATTGTTTTTTAAAATGGAATAAAAAACTGTATTCAAAAAAATACCACATTTTCTTCCAAAAAGGCAATGAAAACTCAAACTGGAAATCTTTTTAATAATTTTAAGTTTTCACTCATTACAAAAAAACCTCATAATTTAGCAAATATGAGGTTTTTTTGTTGATAATTTTGTAACTATTCGTACCTCAATGACTCAATCGGATCAAGTTTTGAAGCCTTGTAAGCTGGGTAAAATCCAGACAAAATGCCCACAAATACACAAACAACAAAACCCATCATTATCCAAGCCCACGGAATTATAAAACTACTTTTATCGCTGATGAGTTTTGCAATTACATTTCCGATACCAATTCCCATGATGATTCCAGCGATTCCACCTAAAATACAAATCACAATTGCTTCCATCAAAAACTGTAAACGTATTTTAAAAGGAGTTGCTCCGATGGCTTTTCTGATACCAATTTCACGGGTACGTTCTGTAACAGACACCATCATAATATTCATCAAGGCAATGGCTGCACCTAAAAGTGTGATTATTCCGATTCCAAACCCTCCTACTCGCAGATAGCCAGTAACTTCTTCAAAATCTTTAGCTAGAGCATCTGAACGTTCAATTGCAAATGAAGCGGATTTACCGATTGCATCTCTTCTTACTCTACGCATAACCGCCTCGGCTTCTCCAATAATATAATCCATGTCTGAAACATTTTTTACAGAAGTCGTAATGTCAAAAGTTAACTTTCTATTACCAGCAATTTGGCGACCAGTTTCAAGCGGCACGAGTGCTACACGATCATCTCCTCCACCTGTTATACTGCCTTTCTTCTCCAAAACTCCAATGACTTTAAATCTTAATCCAAGTAAAGAAATTTCTTTATTTATCGGGCTTTCTTTTGGAAAAAGCGAAACTGCCAACTCATTAGCCAAAATCACCACATTATTCGTAAAATCAATATCATTATCACTAATATTCCGGCCAGCAGTCAATTTATAACCTTTCATATCTAGATAATCGGTATCAATTCCTCGAATCAAACTATTCGGATTTGTCTTAATTGATTTATATTTCAACTGAGCAGAACCAGAAACACTCGTAAAAATACTGACTGTTGCTCCGGAGTTTTTTGCTTGAAAAAGTTCTTTATATTGCTTCGCCTCACGGTATTCAATTGGTGGAAAATCTTTATCGTTTACTCCCCCACTTCGGCGTCGAAACATGCGTGGACCTTTAATATCAAATGAGTTTGCACCAAGACCTGCAAAACTATTATCTACGGAACTTTGCATGCCATCAATAGCAGTCAAGATTCCAACCAATGATGTAATACCAATAGCAATAATCAAAGCCGTAAGTACCGTTCGAAGCATATTCCCTTTTATGGAGCGTAAACCTTCGTTAACATTTTCTTTTAAATTCATGTTTTACCTTAATTTAGTACAAGTTGTACTTAGATTTCAATGATACAAAATTCATCAAGAGTTTCCAAAAGCACAAACGATTAGGATAGGTGATTCAACCGCTTATCATTTTTTTAAGCCTATTCTCTGCATTTTCGATCAAAAAGACTATGGCTTTAAGATAACTTTCAAAAAATCATTGACGCCTAACTAATAATCAAATGGCAATTTCGTTGATAATTGGTATAAAGATTGCTACATTTGATTACATAATTTTTATAAAAAGTAATGAAAAAACTGACACTATTAGTATTGTTGACGTTTTCTTTATCATCAAATCTCTTTGCAAATCGCATTTTGATTCCGATGGACGAAACGCAACGAAATCATTTGAAAGCATACGGAATAGCTTTTTGGTTATTAAAAACTCATGGAACTGAGGTTGAATGGCTGCTTAATTATAAAGGAGGTAGCTTTTTATTTACGGCATCACAAACATTTATCAATGAGTGCGTTATTCGTGGTGTAAGCTATGAAGTAATTTCAGAAGCAGAATCACAGTCAATTTTAAACGTAATTGCCTCGAATGATGCAAACATGGATGCCGTAAAATTAAATAAAGCACCAAAAATTGCGGTATATTCGCCAAAAACTACACAACCGTGGGACGATGCAGTTACATTGGTTCTTACGTATGCCGAAATTCCTTACGATAAAATTTTCGATGAAGAGGTTTTAGAAAATAAACTTCCTGAGTATGACTGGCTTCATCTCCACCATGAAGATTTTACTGGTCAATTTGGAAAATTCTTGCGTATGCGTGGTCAAGCTTGGTATCAAGAACAAAAACAAGAAGCAGAAACAATCGCTAAAAAATTTGGCTACACGAAAATTCCCGATTTGAAATTAGGTGTTTCAAGAAAAATTAGAGATTTTATTTTCGGTGGTGGTTATATGTTTGCCATGTGTAATGCAACTGATACTTTCGATATTGCACTAGCCGCCGATGGGGTTGATATTGTGGAGGCTCCTTATGATGGAGATGGTGCTGACCCAAATGCTGAAAGCAAACTCAAATACGAAAATTGCTTTGCTTTCAAAGATTTCAGACTAATTACAAATCCTTATGAAATGGAATTTTCGAGTATTGATAATCAACAAGAAGATCGTGGTGTAACAGAAAGTAATGATTATTTTTCATTATTTCAGTTTTCTGCGAAGTGGGATCCAATTCCCACGATGCTTACACAAAACCATGCCAATTTAATTAAAGGTTTTATGGGACAAACAACTGCATTCAAAAAGCAATATATTAAACCAGATGTGATTACGCTTGCTGAGAATCGTTCTATTGGCGAGGCAAGGTATATTCATGGAACTGCTGGAAAGGGCTTTTGGACTTTTTACGGCGGCCACGACCCTGAAGATTATCAACATTATGTTGGCGAAGAGCCAACTGATTTGAATCTGCATCCAAATTCAGCTGGTTATCGTTTGATTTTAAATAATGTATTATTTCCTGCGGCCAAAAAAAAGAAGTTAAAAACATAAAAATTCTAAATAAAAAACTGCCCTACTCACTTTGAAATTCGAAGTGAGTTTTTTTTATAAAAAAACAGAAGTATAAAGTATAATTACTAATATAAGTATTGAGATTCGAAACAAGAGATAAAACACTATCTATCAATAAGATGTATCATTTCAATTTGTCGATTATTATTGTCTCATTACTTAAAATACAAATTGTCAGCAGATTACGAAAATATAATTTTATAAAAATTCGGACTTATTACTTAGAATTCTATTTAAGATATTCTCCAGCCAAAAAAAAAGGAAATAAACGAAAATATTAATTACCAAATACAAACTTCTTTGTTGATATCACAAAACAATATTACATTATAAATATAAAAAAGGAGCCCTACTCATTTTGTGAATAGGGCTCCTCTTTTGTTCCAACTTATTTCTTATTTACATTTACCTTCGCCACCTTCTGTGCAACAACGGTTATAATCTTTAATTAAAGCTTTATATTGTTTTTCAGTTAGAGTAACATATAATTTATTATAGTCGCCAAGAGTTACATCTTGCTTTGTAAAATTGTAGGTCATTTTAACTGGAACATTAATATTTTGTTCAGCTGGTGCAACACCATCTTTAGAACAAACTCTTACGATTTTTGAAATATCACTACCACCAGAGGTTGTGAACTCATAAGCAGATTTTACTGGTACTTTAAAACTTCCAAGGCAAAGATACTTCTCAGGCATTTCTCCTTTATCTAATTTACCAGCTTTCTTATAAATACCGATGATTGTAACATCGTTAGTTCCACTTTTTACACTACCATCTTTAATTTCAGTTTTTCCTAAGAAATTAATTTTTTGGTCTGCACATTTCGGCTCTCCGCCACCAAACGTACTTGAAGCTGTTTCGGTCGCAGTACTTGATGATACTTTCTTTGATGTAGCTACCAAGTTTGGAGAAGTCGATGCAGTTACATTCACTGTTTTATAAGCTTTGCTTAAAGCCTTGAATTGGTCTTCTGTAACATTCAAATATAATTTCTCACCTTCTCCAACTAAAACTTCGTTTTTAGTTATTTTATAGTTCAAGTTCAATGGCAATGACAAATTCATTGACGCAGGAGCAGAATTTGCTTCAGTACAAACCTCAACAGTTTTTGAATATTGAGCCTCTCCTTTAACATTAAAATCATAAGTAGAGCGAACTGGAACAGGATATGAACCTAAAAGTAAACCTTTTGTAACACCAGATACTGTATTTACAGCAACAATTTCCATTGTTTTACTTGTATTTAAAACATCGCCACTGCTTACTTGACCACTACCTGAAATATTGATAGTTTGTGTTTTACAGAAAACTGGTGGAATTGGAATTTTCTCACAACATCCTTGGCTATTACATACATATCCTTCTGGACATGGACATGGACTACCTTGGCAATTTGGAGCTGGAATATAAAACGCATTACCACATTTCTTCATAATATAAAGAAAACACTCGCCACCTTTAGCATAAATTTTGAAAGTTGGAAAATCTTTACCCAACCTTGACCAGGCATATTTATGTCCACGAGAATAAGCTCCCATCCAACCAATAGTGCCTGCTGGAAGTATCTCTGGAGTTAAGCTTTTGCTTGTAAAACCAGGATCATTAAAACCACTGTAGCCTAATGCTTGCAATAGGTCATTAATCTCAGTTCTACTATTTTTGGTATTTTTAGCATAAACAGATTTTAAATGGTTATACGCAGATTGACTGGTATGCTTTGGAATTTCACCAAACTGTGGGCTTGTGCCAAGTACTTTTAAAACAACTGGCATTTTATCCGATGCTCCTTTAAAAATCGAGTAAGGAAGTAAATTACATTTTGAATTAAGTTGCTGAGCAGACCCAACTAAAGGCAAAAGTATTGCTAAAGTTAGCACGGAAAATAGTTTAGATTTCATTTTTGATTAATTGTTATGATTTCTGTTTGAAAAATACTTCAATCAGGTTCTGAATTAAGTTTACAGAAATAGTA
>JAFEIL010000003.1 GCA_017495105.1 Emticicia sp.
TAAAATTAGAAAATTATCGCTTTTTTGCAAATCAATTACTTTTGAGTATAAATGATTTATTTCATAGCTTTGGGGCTTATTCCCATCGCTTTTAATTTAATTTGTAATAAATTTCTAGCTCTCGAATATTGCGACTTTGATGTGCCTTCGCTAACACCGAACATGGCCGCAATTTCATTATGTTGGTAGCCTTCAATTGCATATAAGTTAAAAATTGTTCGACAGCCATCGGGCAAACTCTGCACTATTTCCATTAATTGCTTAAATTCAAAACCCGAAAGCGTAAAATCATCTTGCCCAACTTCATCGGAAATCAATTGACTATCAGTATGTTGCATATAATTTGGCTGACTTTGCAATTGCTTCAATGCTGTATTGACTACTATTTTTCTGAGCCATGCGTCGAGCGGACAATCAAAGCGGAAACTATCTATTTTTAGGTAAATCTTGATAAAAGAATCTTGCAAAACATCTTCGGCGTCGCTTCTATTTTTCATATAACGCATAGCCGTAGCAAACAACTTACTTGCAAATCGCTCGTAAAGTTGCCTTTGGGCTAGTCGTTCTTGGCGAATACAAGCCTGTATTAATTCTTGTTCGCTATACATGAAAAGGGTATATGTTATGCTTCAACCAAATAGATTTTTTAGGGTCGATTACAATAAGACCCTATTTATTTTAAAATGGTTGGAAGTTGGTTGCAAATATTTATAAAGTAATGTAAGTCTATGTTTTTCTTCTAAAATAAACATAAAAAAGCCCCTCAAGATTGAGAGGCTAAGTCATAATAAATTTTCTTATCGGGTAAGAAAAGCAGGTGCAATAGTATCATTGAAAATAATCGAAGTGCTTACCTTCAAATTTCTTTTATCGATGCTACTTAAATAATTTGATTCGGTAGGAAATTTCACACCGTAAGCAGTATCGCCATATTTGATGTAATCTTCAGTAATTACTTCACCCGAGCTCAGCGTAAGTTTTTTTCTTGCTAAAAGTCGCGAAGTTTCATCAAAATAGAGATTATATTTTACGCCTTTACCACTTAATTCTACATGAGTTGTTTTGGCTCCGTTGATTGTTTCGCTACCAACTACCGTTGCGATGTAGCCTTTTTCTTCATAATCAAGAAATGGTAAAACGTTTTCTTTCAATTCTCTACGCATATTTTCTTGCTCTTTTTCACTCAAACTATTGGTTTCATATTGCGTTGCTTTATCAGAGCTACCAAGTGGCACTTTTCTCCAACCTTCTGCACCTTTTACACCAAATATAAATGTACGTTTCAAGATAGTTTTTGCTTTATATAAAGCAGCGTCACCAAATGACCCTTTTAGCTCAATATCATAATCAGCCGCCGAATTTCCACGATAAACTTGCTTAATTGAATAAGTAGAGACGCCATTCCAAAGAGCCTTACCGCCGGTTGCTTCTATGTGATTATTGAAAATATCGTCGGCAGTTTGGGCAAAAGTGCATAGACTAATGAATATTAAAGCGACGATTTTTATTGCTGTGTTTTTCATCGTAAGGATTTTTATTTGTTTTTGTTGTAAATAATAACGTTTTCTTTGAAGAAATTGTATAATTATACTTGAAAATATCTTTTACAAAAACATAAAAAAACCTGCAAGGTCATTAGCTAGACTTTGCAGGTTTTAACGATTAAAGTAACTGAAAATCAATAATAGATATATAAACAACTGATGATCAATGTATTAAATCGTCGGACATTCAATATTAATCATTTAACATTATTTGCTC
Organism: Emticicia sp.; assembly: GCA_017495105.1. Taxonomy (GTDB): domain Bacteria; phylum Bacteroidota; class Bacteroidia; order Cytophagales; family Spirosomataceae; genus Emticicia. The sequence goes on from JAFEIL010000003.1 coordinate 1,762, forward strand.
GCTTCTTTTGCCCATGTATCTTTCAAACCAACGGTTTTGTTGAAAACCAATTTATCGGCTGTCGAGTCAGCATCCAGACAGAAATATCCTTTACGTAAGAACTGATAAGGCGTGTTTAGCGTTGCATTTTTGAGTGCAGGCTCGACTTTTGCTGTAATCACTTGCAATGACTCTGGATTGAGATATTCTTTGAAATCGCCATCTTCACGGCTTGGGTCTTCTACTTTAAAGAGTCGGTCATAAAGTCGAACTTCGGCATCGACTGCTTGTGTTTCCGAAACCCAATGAATTGTTCCTTTTACATTTATACCCGAAGTATCATTCCCACTTCGTGAGTTTTCAATGTATGAACAATGAAGTTCAATTATTTCGCCGTTTTCATCTTTTACAATATCATCACATTTGATAATATAAGCATTTTTTAAACGCACCATCAAACCTAGCCCCAAACGGAAATATTTTTTCGTTGGATTTTCCATGAAATCATCTTTTTCAATCAAAATTTCACGGCTAAATGGCATGATTCTCGAACCGCTTTCGTGGTCTTCGGGGTTATTTTCAGCCTTTAATTCTTCAACTTGTCCTTCTGGATAATTCGTAATTACGACTTTAATTGGGTCAAGTACGGCCATTACACGAGTAGCAATTTTATTGAGGTGTTCACGCACACAAAACTCCAATAAACTTACATCAATCAAATTATCACGCTTGGCGATACCGATACGATCGCAAAACTCACGAATCGCTTGAGCAGTATAACCTCGACGACGCATCCCCGAAATAGTCGGCATACGTGGGTCGTCCCAGCCATTTACAAAGTTATCAGTAACTAATTTTAATAGTTTTCTTTTACTCGTAATGGCATAAGAAAGATTCAAACGAGCAAATTCGTATTGTTTTGAAGGGAATATCTCTAAACTTTCTATACACCAATCGTAAAGCTCACGGTGAGGGACGAACTCCAGCGTACAGATTGAATGCGTAATTTGCTCAATAGAATCAGATTGGCCATGAGCAAAATCATACATCGGATAAATGCACCATTTATCGCCAGTTCGGTGATGGGTCGCAATTTTTATGCGATAAATGATAGGGTCACGCATGAGCATATTTGTAGAAGCCATATTGATTTTGGCTCTCAAAACTCTTGTGCCTTCAGCAAATTCGCCGTTTCTCATGCGAGTAAACAAATCAAGATTTTCTTCGATGCTACGCTCATCACGATAAGAACTATTTATGCCGGCAACGGTTGGTGTACCTTTCATTACAGCCATTTCTTCGGATGTACTATCATCGACGTAAGCCAAACCTTTTTTGATAAGATTTAATGCAAACTCGTATAATTGGTCGAAATAATCAGACGCATAAAGCTCTTCGGCCCACTCGAAACCGAGCCATTTTACATCAGCTTTAATAGACTCAACATATTCGGTTTCTTCGGTTACTGGGTTGGTATCATCAAATCGAAGGTTTGTTTTTCCACCGTATTTCTGGGCAACTCCAAAATTCAAACAGATAGATTTAGCATGACCAATATGCAAGTAGCCGTTTGGCTCAGGAGGGAAACGAGTCAAAATTCGACCGTCGTTTTTGCCTTTTGCTAGGTCATCTTCGATAATTTGTTCAATAAAATTTAATGGTTTTTCAGTCGCTTCTGCCATGATTCTATAAGTGGTGATGTTGCTTTTTTGCGAATTTAACTATTTTTTAAGTTTAAAGTTGGAAAGTGTCCATTTAACCCAATAATTTATTGAATTAATTAAATAAAAAATTAAAATTATTATGTTTTTGCAAAACAAGTTTTCAACGTGACAACATAAAATAATGGGCAAAACTATTTCTACATATTGATAGGTTGCAAACCTGTGCTACATTTCTGATATTTACATCAAAAAACACTTCTTCCATGATTCTGATTGCAGATAGCGGCTCAACCAAAACTGATTGGCGAATTTTAGACCAAAACAAGGTAATTGCTCAAACTCAAACCGTCGGATTTAATCCATACTACCAAGATGCCTATTCGATTGCCAACGAACTAAAGACTAACCTTTTACCGATTTGCATAAAAGAAGTAAAACAAGTTTTTTATTATGGAACGGGTATAACCAATGAAGAAAAGGCTGGTGTGATAAAAACCGCAATCTTACAGGTTTTTCCTACTTGTAAGCAAATTGAAACTGAAAGCGATGTAGTAGGTGCGGCTCGAGCAGCATGCGGACAAGCCGCGGGTATTGCATGTATTCTCGGGACAGGCTCAAATTCCATCTATTTTGATGGAAAAAAAACTGGTTTTCAAGTGCCACCGTTGGGTTTTTGGTTAGGTGACGAAGGTAGTGGTGGGCATTTAGGTAAAAGTCTGCTATTGAGTTATTTACACAAAGAAATGCCCCTCGAAATCAGAGTAAAATTTGAAGAAAAATATGGAGCAATGGACAGGCTTACAGTTCTCGAAAATGCTTATCATAAACCTTTTCCGAATCGTTATTTTGCTACGTTTTCAAGGTTTTTGTTTGATAATATCGAAGAGGATTTTTGTAGAAATTTAGTAGAAAACTGTTTCCTGCAATTTTTTGAAAAATATATCTTGAAATACCCAATGTGCCACGAAACCAATGTGAACTTTGTGGGTTCGGTGGCTTTTTATTACAAAGAATTATTGATAAAAGTAGCTGATAGTCACGGTATTAGATTTGGAAGAGTATTAGAAACTCCTATTGGTGGTTTGGTTGAGTTTCATCAAAAATAATTGTTGAAGTAAAAAACCATCCTTACTGGGAGGGCGGTCGGTCACTGCCTTTGGGCGGGGCTTTAAAACGAATACCGAATCTGTGCTTTCACTTCGCTGCGATGCGGAGCATTGATTTGGTCAGTGCCACTGCCAATTGTGTTTACATTGTTGAGTTGTGTACGAGCATAACGCACCCACAAATCAAGGTTTCGGGTGAGGCTATAACGAGCAATCAGATAAGTACGAATACCTTTGCCCGAATATGCTGGCAACGAAACCGCATAAAGCACATCATTCTCATAAACATAAATTCTCGAATCATAATCATCGGTATTATAATAAGCGATTCTGCCTTTAAGTTGTAGCTTTCTTATTGAGCCTTCGAGGTCTTGCATAATTGCATAACCCTTTGATTGTGAGCGATTTGCGTACTGATAAGTATTCAACTGCATACGAGTCTGAGTTTTGAAAATCCGATTAACTGAAAACTCGAAATTTGCCAAAATACTTTGTCGCATTACGTTTACCACAACGTCGGTCACAGTTGTATTATTCGGTAAGTTTTTACCTTTATGCTCTTCGTGATACTGGACAAAGAACAAGGCTTTTTTATTTGGTTGATACGTCATTCGGAGTAAATAATCAAAGCCACTTGAAGGAGCATCGACCAAATATCTCAGCCAAGGAAACTTAAATCGGTCATAGAAAGCACTGAAAGTTAAACCCTTTTTGGGAGAATATTTCAGTCCCCAATAAATACCTCGTTCGTTGATATTTCTACTTCCTTCGCTCAATCCATTAGCATAAAAACTATGAAAATTTTTATCGAAATTTCGGATATTTACTGCCCATTCAACTTGTCGGCTGAGGGCTGCCACAAAACCACCAATTGCCCCGATTCCACCGCTACTTGAGCGTGCCGCTTCACCAAAGAAATTGAAGTTTTGCCAAGTATAAGTAAAGTTCGTGCCAACTACTAAATTTTGTTTTCCCGAAAACTCAAATTTATTATATAAAACTGGGTTTCGTTGAAGCGTTGCATCAAATTGCGTATTGAGTAAAGTTGCTCCGATTTGTCCATTTTTTAACTGAAAAGTGGCATTTACGCCAATATTTTGTTCAGTTAATTGATTTTTTCGAGCTAATTCGGTTTCAGTTCGGTGGTAACCGCCCGTCAGAACCGAGCTGAAATAATCTTCCCGTTCGCCGCTATCTTCGCTGATGTTGGCATCTCGTTTGGTAGTTGAATAAAAGCCAGTTAAGTCGATTTTGCCGAATTGATAAGTGGCGGCTGCTCCTCTGAAATATCCTCCTTCGAGCAACGAACCATAAGGACGCACACCCAAATTGCTACGGCGAGTAGTGGCGATGGCTTCGCTACTTTTGCCCAACGAAAACCCAGCCGACATAATTAAGCCTTGCCCGAATTGTGCTTGATAATCGCCCAAAACTAAGTTTTTGAGTTTGCCTTTATTGCGTAATTGAAAATGAAATGTGTAGAAATCAAGATAGTTTTTTTCGCCAGCGTCTTTTTCCACAATAAATCCTACTTGAAAGTCTTTCGGGTGGCTTAGGCGATAGCGTGCGTAAAGATGCTGTGGAGAACCGAGATATTTTCCTTCTTCAAAACCCCTTGATTTTTCTAAAACTCGACTATTTCTTAGTACAAAATAATGGTCAGTAGCATTGGTGAGCCGATTTTTTAAATCTCCAACCGAAAACCTATACTTTATATCAACAAATGGAAGGAGTTTGTTTATCGTCTCTAAATCAAGATTTTGCACGGCTTGGAGTTCGTAAATGCTTAAAAAATCACCGTTTTGTTCTCGATGGTCGAGAATACTTTTAATCTGAATCTGTGAAAGTACGTAAAGCGAAGCTAAATCTTCGGCAGTGGCAGAGTTTAGATTGAGTGGATTTTGGTAAAGTTGATAAAGTGATTCGTAGAGGTCTTCATAGTTAATATTTTCTTGCTGAACAGGAAAAACTCGCTGAATAAACTCATCTAAATTAATATCAGTCCGAGGACGATTTTGGGCAAAAGATATGGTTGAAATGAAAAATATAGACAATAAAAAAATCCTCCTTTGAAGGGAGTAGGGGGATGTAAAAAGTATGATTACACTCCCAAAACCTATTTTTTGATTCAAAATTGATAGATTTTTTTTCAAATGTTTCTTTACATCAGCTAAAAGTCGAATCATAGTTGTTGGTTTCGTCTTCGCAAATGTAAAATTTTGTTTTTAAGCTGCCAATAATTGTGAAAAAATCTTTGCCTTTCTTTTAACCATGGATTATCGTCAGAGAACTTTCAAAATGGTTTTTTCTCTAGTTTAACATCAAAAAGATCGCCCGAGCGGAAGTAGATAATTGTTGCAAAAACAAGCGTCATCATGCCTCCAAAAAGCACAGAAGGAACAGCTCCTAAAAATTTTGCAGCTACTCCCGACTCAAAAGCTCCGAGTTCGTTAGAGCAACTCACAAAAATACCATTTACGCCACTCACACGCCCACGCATTTCGTCGGGCGGAAGCACTTGCAATATGGTCTGACGCACAATTACGCTGATACTATCAAAAGCACCAGTTAGAAATAAAGCTCCTACTGATAGCCAAAAGTTGGAAGAAAGTGCAAAAACAATGGTTGCAACCCCAAAACCAACCACACCAATGAGCATATTTCGCCACGCTTGGCGAGTTGGTGGGAAATAGGCAGTTCCAAGCATTGTTAGCACCGCACCAACGCCTGGAGCGGCTCTCAAAATCCCTAGACCCTCAGCCCCAACGTGTAGTACATCTTTGGCAAAAACCGGTAAAATAGCAATTACCCCGCCGAAAAGTACCGAAAACATATCTAGCAAAATGGCATAAAATAAAATTCGGTTTTTACGAACGAAGTCTATTCCTTCTTTTAAACTTTGGAATACATTTTGGTGAGTAACTGAGTTCTGTATAGGCTTTTTAGAAATCAAACATACCAAAACAAAAGCAATTCCGAGTAAAACTATCACCAAAACAAGTGTATTGGTCAAGCCCAACCAACTATATAAAAAACCTGCCGATGCCGGCCCCAAAATCATACCCGATTGCCAAAATTGACTGCTCCACGAAGCCGAATTTGGATAATGTTCTGCAGGAACTAAAAAAGGTTTGAGCGATGACCAAGACGGGCCGTAAAATCCACGAGCGATGCCTAAAATAAAGACTGTTAAGTAAATAATAAATTTAATTTGAGAGATATCAAACGAATGATTGGCTGATGGAGAAGTAACCCAAAGCAGTATGAACGAACAAAGTACAATTACGCCATAACAAATCTGAATGATACGTTTTTTATCGCCTCGATCAGCAAAATAGCCACCAAAAAGTGCTAATGAAATATACGGAATCGCTTCAAAAAGACCAATTAAGCCCAATGAAAGTGGGTCGTGGGTAATCTCATAAATATAAAAACTTATGACAACTTCTTGTACCAAAATCGCAACTGTAAACAGGAACTGAGCCGAGATAAAATACCTAAATTCGGGAAAGCGGAGGGCTGCGTAAGGGTCTTTGGTTTGCTTCATTCGGATATTTTTATTGTTTGATGTAAAAACAACAGTTTTTTTCGGTTTTGAAGTTCCTCAATTTCCCAAATTGGCGAACTTAGTAAATCACACCCGTTGTTTGCGGTAAACTAGGTGTGTTACAATATAGACTGTTGACTGAAAACCGTGGACTGTTTTATAACTGTGGAATCTGAATCCCAGTTATTTTTCGATAAAGGTCAATCGCAAATAAATCTGTCATACCCGATATAAAATCAACTACCGCAAGGATATTCGAATAAACATCGCCACCCTTTTTGATGCCATATTGGCTTGGAATCAACTGCAATAATTTCTTCGATTTGGACGTATCAGGCTGCAAAACTGCCGAAACAAATTCTTTCAGTAATCCCCCAATAATGTGAAAACCCGCAATTTCGATTTCAATGACCGACTTATCATTATAGATTTTCTTGACCGAAACCTCATCGATTTTATTGATTAATGAGGTGGTTTTCTCATCTAAAAGGTCAATCAAAGGCTTATTAAGTGAGCCATCTAGTAGTTGGTCTTCGTATTCAAAGAAAATTTCGGTGCATTTTGCCACTAATTTTCCAATGAGCAAAGCCCGCAAAAAGGCTAGTTTTTGCTTATCGTCTTCAATTGTATCCACTTTTTCGTTGATACTCTTTTTTCCTTCTTGATTTTCAAAGAAAGGTTCTAGCAAATTTCTTGCTTCTTGAATTGAAATAATATTTAGTCGATGAGCATCTTCGAGGTCAATTATTCGATAACAAATATCATCGGCTGCCTCAACCAAAAACACAAACGGGTGGCGAGCAAAAACAGTCTTTTCTTCATTCAATGCGTGAATATTCAATTCACAAGCAATGCTTCGATAAAATTCAATTTCTGCGTCAAAAAAGCCAGATTTCTTTGCCGAAATAAAACTTTTTTTCTTAAATCCATTTGTCGAATCGGCAGGGTATTTAATGATGGAAGCCAAAGTTGCGTAAGTCAAATTGAGATTACTTTGATTGAAAATCGTTGTCAAAATCCTAAACGCATTGGCATTTCCTTCAAACCACTTAAAATCATTGAATTGATTTTCGCTTAAATTTTCATTCAGAATTTTAAGTTGTTCACCCTCCAGTTCTCTAAAAAAAGTACAAATCGCTTCTTCGCCTGAATGTCCGAAAGGAGGATTGCCAATATCATGTGCAATACAGGCAGTCATGACCACCGCCGAAAGCTCAAATTTATAAAATTCGATGGCTTCTTGATTGAGTTCTTTTTCATATTTTTCAACGATTCTTTCTCCGATTGCTTTCCCAAGCGAACGCCCAACTGAAGCAACTTCCAAGCTGTGAGTGAGACGATTATGTACAAAAACTGCTCCTGGCAATGGAAAAACTTGGGTCTTGTTTTGTAATCGGCGAAACTGAGATGAAAAAATCAATCGGTCATAGTCTCGCATATAGTCGGTACGAAAGTTTTCGAGAACGTTGCGGTGTTCAGCACCAAGTCGTTTATTAGAAAAAAGAGTATGCCAATTCATTTTAGGGTAGTGAAATTTCACTACAAGATAACCAAAGCCTCAATGATAGGATGATAGAATGATAGAATATTTTTAAAATACTCTCAAGTAATTAAACTAAAATAAGATAAAATATGGCTTTTTCAATAAAAATAGCATTTTATCTACTGATAAGTTTAGATTTGTAAAATGTTAAGAAAGTGTGAAATTGACTTAATATTCACTCATCCAATCATTCACTCATTCACTCATTCAATTTTGAAAGTAGTAATTATTAAATACAATGCAGGCAATGTGCAGTCGGTCATGTATGCCCTTGAGCGTATCGGTGCAAGCTATGAGCTTTCTGATAATACAGATGTGATTCGCTCTGCCGAACGAATTATTTTTCCAGGCGTCGGGGAGGCCTCAACAGCCATGAAAAGTCTAAGAGAAAATGGCTTAGATAAAGTCATTCCAACGCTTAAACAACCTTTTTTAGGAACTTGCGTAGGAATGCAACTTCTCTGCCAATCATCAGAAGAAAACAACACAGAGTGTTTGGGCGTTTTCGATATTCCAATCTTAAAATTTCCGAGAGTAAAAGGATTTAAAGTTCCACAAACGGGTTGGAATAATATTACTGCCGAATTACCAAATCCACTTTTAAAAGGTTTGCGTGAAAGTGAATATGTATATTATAACCACGGATATTATGCCCCGCTTTGCGATTATACGGTTGCAAAAACTGATTATATTTTGGAATATTCGGCGATGTTGCAGCGAGACAATTTCTTTGCGGCACAATTTCACTCCGAAATCAGTGGTGACGTAGGTGAACAGATTTTCAAGAATTTCTTGGAGATTTGTTAGACAGTATGTTTTGTGAGAAAAAGTTTATCTTTGTAAAAAATCATACAGATTATGGCCATATTTAATGCTTACGACCAAATAGCAGATTTGTTAGCATATCTTGACCCAGCAAAGGTCATAGCTTTAAAAGCTAATGAGGAAATGCAAGCTCGTCTGGAAGATTTGATTGAAAAATCTAAAATTGGCGAATAGGGGCATAAAGAAAAAGATGAACTTGACCATTATATTGTTTTAGAAAGACTCATTCGTTTGGCTAAAATTCGTGTTCAAAGTCGTAAACAAGCCGCATGAGTCTTTTAAAATTTTGGACTTAAATTATCTTGAGTCAATCATAGAACGCCAAGAAATGATAAGGCTTGGCTTATTTTTTTGAATAATTTAATTAAACTACAATAGCATTTTTAGTACAGCAAAATATTGATTATAAATCTGTTGACTGCGGACTATTGACTGTTGACTACCCACTATGTTTCAAATCATTCCAGCCATTGACATTATCGACGGTAAATGCGTAAGGCTTACCCAAGGTGATTATTCTCAGAAAAAAACTTACAACGAAAATCCACTCGAAGTAGCCAAGATGTTTGAAGATGCGGGCATTAAACGCCTACATTTGGTTGATTTGGATGGAGCAAAAAATAAAAAAATCATCAATGTAAAAGTCTTAGAATCTATTGCTTCAAAAACCAATCTTCATATTGATTTTGGCGGAGGGGTACAATCTGACGATGATATTCGCTTGGCTTTTGAATCTGGTGCAAAACAAATCACTGGTGGAAGTATTGCCGTTAAAAACCCTGAATTATTTGAGGAATGGCTCAAGAAATTTGGTAGCGAAGCGATTATTTTGGGTGCAGATGCTCGCAACGAAAAAATTGCTGTGAGTGGCTGGGAAGAGGATTCTGGAGTTTGGGTATATGATTTTATCGGCGAATGGATTGCCAAAGGCGTAAAATATACTATCAGTACTGACGTAGCTAAAGACGGACTTCTGCAAGGCCCTTCGGTTGATTTATACAAGAAAATGCAAGCCCAATTTCCTGATTTACAAGTAATTGCGAGTGGTGGCGTGAGTTCAATGAAAGATTTAGAAGATTTAGCCGAACTTAATATTTTTGGTGTAATCGTCGGAAAAGCCATCTATGAAGGTCGTGTGACTTTAAAGGAGATAGGAAAGAGGTTTTTATAGGATAGGTTTATAACCTTACAAAACCTGAGTAACCGATATATTACAAATCTGTTTTACATACAATTTGTATAAAACTAAAACTATGCTTACAAAAAGAATCATTTCTTGTTTAGACATAAAAGACGGTCGCACCGTAAAAGGCACTAATTTCGTTAATCTCCGTGATGCAGGCGACCCCGTGGAACTTGGAGCGGAATATGCCCGTCAAGGAGCTGATGAATTAGTATTTCTTGACATCACTGCCACTGTCGAAGAACGTAAAACGCTACTTGATTTGGTTCGAAGAGTTGCCCATACCATCAATATTCCTTTTTGTGTCGGTGGTGGAATTGGTTCGGTTGCTGACGTTTCTAAGCTATTAAATGCAGGTGCGGATAAAGTGTCTATTAATTCATCGGCTGTCCGTAATCCTCAACTAATCAATGAGTTAGCTCTTGAATTTGGCTCTCAGTGTATTGTGGTGGCCATTGATACGCGATATATTGAACAAGCCAACAGCTACGAGCATATCGTGCATACACATGGCGGTAGAAAGCCGACCGAATTAAGAACAATCGCTTGGGCAAAAGAAGTAGAAGAGCGTGGTGCAGGTGAAATTTTATTGACATCGATGGACCACGATGGCACAAAAGCAGGATTTGCCATTGAATTAACTAACGAAATTTCGGATAATTCAAATATTCCAATCATTGCATCGGGTGGTGCTGGTTCGGTGGAACACTTTTATGATGTTTTCACTACTGGAAAAGCCGATGCAGGTTTGGCAGCAAGTATTTTTCACTTCAAAGAAATTAGTATTCCAGAATTAAAAAATTACCTAAAAGATAAAGGTATTCCGATGAGAATTTAATTATGTGGAGCGAACTTTTAGTTCGCAGGTAGGGTCAAGGCGAACTACAAACGAATCGTCGCTACGCTTCGCTCCACAAGTAGTGCCAACTCATGAGCTTCACATTCCCATTTCATTTGGGTAATTTTAAAGGGTGCAAAGAAATATAAAATCGAATTTTTGTAAGAACTCAAAAGTCCTGCAATAAAATAGGTAAACGAGTTTCTAGTTATTGGTGTTAAGTTCTGAATATTAATGGCAGAGGAAATACTTTTATCCAACTTCATCAGGGACGTTTCTAAAATTACCCGATTCATTGTATTCAACTCATTATCAAGAAGTTGTTTGATTTTAATGATTAAATTTTCTCGACAAACTTCTATTTGTGGTATCGCAAAATCACCTAAAAGTCGAGCGTAATGATAAATAATCAATGGAGTAGTTGCGTAATTATGTGCTACTTTGAAGGCATTGTTAATGTATTTTTCTTGCAAAATAACTTCTCTCAAAAAAACAAAAACCGCTTCATCATGTTCATTATGTGGCAACTGCTGCTTTTCAAACAAATATGTCAAATTGCACAACGCACAAACATCATGTTCAATTGGCATATTTTTCCCAAACCAAGTTGAGTAAACAAGCCCTCTAATACCTAGAGGGGGAATTGGATATACATCCTCTTTGGGGGCAGGAAGGATGTGCAACTTCACTTTCTCTTTCAGCCACAAAACATCTTCTCTCGAGTGCGGTAAAGTTAAGTAAATCAAAGCCGTATCATCAATATCATCAGGAATTCTGAAATGGTCGAAATGCTTGAAGATTTTGCCGTTCGGAAAGTGTTTTGAAGGTTTCGTTTTCCAAAAATTATAGGTTTTTAGGCCATCTTTATTCTGAAAATCGGGGTAGTTTTTAATTGCTTTCTCCGTTATGTGTTTAATAATAGTTTGAGATTTTTTAGAAACTTTCTCTATTATCTGATTCAGAATGAATACGATGGTTGCCGTATAGAAAATATTTGTATCGGGACGACGATAAAATAAGTATTTATTATGCCGATACGAAGGAAAAGTCCCATTAGGAAAAAACGCATCACCCCGTGACTGGCACAAGGCAATGCGTTCGATTAAGGAATCAATCTCTAAATTTTGTTCGGCTGTCATAGAAATCTGCCACAATATGAACACTTGTCGGTTGACAGCGTACTAATCAAGAAACTTTCAAAACTAATTTTCCCGTATTTTCTCCATTAAACAACTTTATCAATGTTTCGGGGAAAGCTCTCACGCCACCTTCAGCCACATAAACATTTGCGTTAAGTTTTCCTTGGGCAATCCAACCAGCCATTTCTTTTACAGCTTTTCCATAATTGGCAACATTATCGAAAACCACAATTCCTTCCATTCTTGCACGATTGACCAAAAGAGCTAAATAGTTACTTGGCCCAATTGGCTTTTCTGTAGCATTGTATTGCGAAATCGCTCCACAAATAACAATTCTTGCACGAAGATTAATCAATCCCAAAACTGTATCTAAAATTTCGCCTCCAACATTATCAAAATAAACATCAACTCCTGCTGGGCAAGCTTCTTTCAATTGTTTTCTTAAATCGCCAGCTTTATAATCAACGCATGCATCAAAGCCTAGTTTTTCAACTGCATATTGGCATTTATCAGCTCCTCCCGCAATTCCCACAACTCGGCAGCCTTTAATTTTGGCAATTTGTCCAACTACACTTCCAACTGCACCCGCCGCTCCCGAAACTACAACAGTTTCGCCTTCTTTGGGCTGACCCGTATCCAATAACCCAAAATATCCTGTCAAGCCCGACATCCCCAAAGTACCGAGATACGCAGGCAGTGGTACAAAACTTGGGTCAACTTTTACGGCTTCTTTTCCATCTAAAACCGAGTATTCTTGCACACCAGTTCCAGCCGTTACAAAATCACCTGCTTTAAAATCAGCGTTTTTCGATTCTACCACTACGCCAGCACCCAAAGCACGCATCACTTCACCTATTTTTACGGGCCTGATATATGATTTTCCCTCGTTCATCCAGCCACGCATTGCAGGGTCGATTGAAAGATATTGGTTTTGAATAAGAATCTGATTTTCAGCCAATTCGGGTGTTTCGGTTTCTGCGAATTCCCAACATTCAGCCGTTGGAGTTCCCACAGGTCGAGCAATGAGGTTTACTTGCGTATTTTTCATCTTGGTTTTTTAGTTGATAGTTAATGGCGAAATTAATCTAAATTTCTTTAAAAATAGTATGCATGCATAAAAATATCTTGATTAATGAATCGGTTTTCAAGAAGAATAGTTAATACTTGATGGCAAAGTTTTTGTTTAAAATTTGAATGCACATAAGTTATTTTGTTATCAACTAATTCCGCAAATAATTATCATCGACTCATAAGGGTATATTAACGCCATCACCGCATCCGAAGAAGTGATTTGTTTGGCCAAAAGACACCGTTGTTGAAGCATCAAACATAGGAATAGAGATGCCACTAAAAGACTTCCTAACGCTACTTTGAGATGCTGAATTAATGGATATGTCAATAGTCAATGAAAGCGAAGCTGCCGATATAAATATCGTTTGGGTGGCCGATTTTCCGAAAGAAGTATCGAAAGTGCAAGAAAGTATTCAAAAATTAGGTTTTAGATTAGCTCCTAAAACCACCGAAACGGCATGTTTTGTGCTTTATGAAGATAAATCAAATAATTAATCAAAAAACTTTCAAAAGATTTTTGAAAAACAAAACACAATTTCGTATCTTTGCAACCCCAAATGCAAGACATTCAAGAGGTTAGCTCAAAAGTAAATGCATTTTAAAAAGATTTTTATTTCAAAAAATACCACTTTTGGCTTGATTTGATTGCTTATCAATAAAAGTCAATACATTAAATAGATAAAACAATGGCTAAGAAAGGCAATCGTGTACAAGTAATTTTAGAATGTACTGTACAAAAAACAAGCGGTGTAGCAGGTATGTCTCGTTACGTAACGACAAAAAACCGTAAGAATACAACAGGACGTTTGGAGTTGAAAAAATACAATCCATTTTTGAAAACTCACACACTCCACAAAGAAATTAAATAATCTTGAAGAAATGAAAATGAGATTTTTCTCATGTCCTATTTCTCATATCTAAAATCTAAAAAAAATGGCAAAGAAAGTAGTCGCAACACTCCGTGATAAAACCGCAGGTAAAAACTTTGCGAAAGTAATCAAAGCTGTAAAATCACCAAAAACAGGTGCTTATACTTTTAAGGAAGAAATGGTTCCTATGGAAGAATTACAGGCTGCGTTGAAAGTATAAATCACGACGCATAAAGAAATTGAAAAGCCTTCTTGAGCAATCAAGAAGGCTTTTATGTTTCTTTTTCATATAAAAAAATAGATTATTGAAATTCATATCCTTTTCAATAATCTATTTTCAACAGGCGGCATTATGCATTTTGATTGTTTTTTACAACTGCTTACGCAAACGTGCCACAGGAATATTAAGCTGCTCACGGTATTTAGCAACCGTGCGACGTGCAATATTATAGCCACGTTTATTGAGTAGTTTTTCAAGTTTATCATCAGAAAGCGGCGAGTTTTTAGGCTCGTTTTCTATGAGTTCTTTTAAGATATTTTTTACTTCACGGCTCGAAGCATCTTCACCGGAATCGGTTGCAATTCCTTCCGAGAAGAAATATTTTAGCGGGTAAATACCAAAATCAGCTTGGACAGATTTACTGTTGGCCACTCGTGAAACCGTAGAAATATCCATATCAATACGATTGGCAATATCCTTCAAAATCATTGGTCGTAGCTTAGACTCATCGCCATCAAGAAAGAATTCGTGCTGAAACTCAACGATTGATTTCATGGTTTTCAGCAATGTCTGTTGGCGTTGTTTGATGGCATCAATAAACCATTTGGCAGCATCCAATTTTTGTTTTACAAACGTTACTGTTTCTTTAATACTTTTGTGTTGTAACGAACCGTTTTTGTCAGTTTTGTCGTAAGTATCAAGCATTTCGGCAAACGAGCGGCTCACTCGAAGCTCAGGTGCATTTTTAGAGTTTAGAATAACATCTAATTTTCCATTATTATTCGTCACAATAAAATCGGCCATTAAGTAAGCTGCTGCACTATCGCCAGAACCAATACTACCGGGCTTTGGATTCAGACGGGTAATAACTTTGATAGAATTTTTCAAAGTTTCATCATCAATATCTAAGCGGCGTTGTATTTTTTCGTAGTGTTTTTTAGTAAATTCATCAAAGTATGCATCGATGATTTTTACGGCAGTTTCCACTGCAATATCTGCTTGGTCTTTGCGTTCGAGTTGTAGTAAAAGGCATTCTCTCAAATCTCTCGCTCCGATTCCCGCCGGTTCAAAAGTTTGCACTTTTTTCAAAAGACCAGCTACTTCTTCTTCGTTGGTATAAATATTTTGAGTAAAAGCTAAATCATTGCAGATTGAACGAAGCGGGCGGCGAATATAACCATCCTCTTCGATACTTCCGATGAGCTGCATACCAATTGATTCTTGACGAACATCAAGGCGTAAAAACCCTAGTTGTTGTGCCAAAGATTCAGCCAAAGTATTCGTCGCAATCACCGGCATTGTATCACGACTGTCGTCTCCCCAGCCATCTCCTTGCATTTTATATCCAGCGTAGTCATCTTGATTTAGGTATTGTTTTACATCAAGCCCCTCATAGGTTTCATACTCTCCGTATTCACTATAATCATCGTGGTCGCTACTGCTATCTCCATCATAATCATCATCATACTCATCTTTTACACGCTCGTTCATGTCCATGCCTTCCTCCAGAGCTGGATTGATTTCAAGCTCCTCCTCTATTCTTTGTTCAAGTTCGGCTGATGGAATTTGTAACAGTTTTATAAACTGTATCTGCTGAGGAGATAGCCGTTGCTGTAAGGACTGGTTAAGACTTAATTTTTGCATTGCATAAGTAGAGTTTTTCCATTCATATTAGAGACTTATATAGATCACCCTACATTTTTCGTGCCAACTGAATGTTTTTTAATAAATAAAGGAAATTATTTTTTTACAAACTGCCAAACTTTATTGTAAAAAATAATAAAAATTTAAAATATTAATATTAAAAGTGTTGATTATCAGTATTTTATGAATAATGTCTATTTTTAAAATAAACATTTTTACATATACGATATTTTTCAAAAAAAGTAAGAGGATTTGAAAAATTACATTTCGGATTATTTTTTTTACATAAAAAAAAGCGTGTCTCACCGAAGATGAAACACGCCTGTAAAACGAAAAATATTATGTCAGTTTAACCTACTTTTAATTCAAAAATAGCAATTTCGGGTAAAATACCCAAACGGCCAGGATAACCAATATAGCCAAATCCACGATTTACGTAGAGTTTTTGGTCATTTTCTTCGTATAAGCCAGCCCATTCTTTGTAACGTAATTGAACAGGAGACCATTTGAAATTACCCAGTTCAACACCGTATTGCATTCCGTGCGTATGTCCCGCAAATGCTACATCAATATCTTTGTGTTTATCCAAAACTTGATTTCTCCAATGGCTTGGGTCGTGAGAAAGCAATAGTTTTACAGGTAAATCGTGGGCATTTTGTTGAGCTTTTTCTAAATTTCCATATTTGGCAAAATTTCCAGCTCCCCAATTCTGAATTCCTAAAATTCCAATACTTTCACCATCAACTTTTACGGCACGGTGCTCGTCCATCAATAAATCCCAGCCCATAGTTTTATGGGCATTTATTAGGTCTTTAAGGTTTTGAGTTTTCTTTTCAGGCGATTCCCATTGGGTATAATCGCCATAATCGTGGTTGCCAAGGGTTGAGAAAGTGCCAAGCGGAGCTTTTATTTTCGAGAAAATATCAATGTAATCTTTCAATTCAGGTGCAATATTATTTACTAAGTCGCCTGTAAAGAAAAACATATCTGGTTTTTCTTTCATTAGCATCTCAACACCTCCTTTTACAGCAGTTTTGTTAAAAAAGCTTCCCGAATGAATATCCGAAAGTTGAGCAATCTTCATTCCATCGAATTGTTTAGGTAGGTTTTTGATACGAAGTGTTACATTTCTTACTCTATAATCATGAGCTCCAGATAAAATTCCCCATGTCATTCCGCCCGCATGCAAGCCTCCAATAGTCAGAGCTGTTTTTGCTAAAAACTCCGAACGACTGATTTTTTCAGCAGCAGGTTGGAGTGCATCATTAGCTATTTGAGTTGCAGCCGAATTACCTTGAAAATAATTAATTACCCATTTGCCAAAGCGAATCAAGTCATCAATAATCAGCACCAAAACCGAAAAGATTTTTGAAATATAAATGATAAAAATACCTGCCATCAAGAAAGTACGAAAACTTGCTTTTACGGGTGCCGACATGGGCATATAGGTGAAAATGCCGATAATCGAAAGGATAGAGAAAACGGTGAATCCCCAAAAACCAAAAGCAATAATACGCTGAGTAGAAATGCTAGTAGAGCGAATAAGTAACTTTATGGCTTGCCAAACATAAAAATCAATCAATACAAAAAAGACTGCCATAAGGGCAAATCCAACCATTCGATTCATATAAATAATATAAGTGTTTAGAAGAAACTGACTGAAAATACAACGGTTTTGACAGGAATAAGGTTTCACCATGTAGGGAACGATTTTTTGAATCGTTTATAAAATTTCATGAATGGTTCATAGAGCTGATGTAGAGAAATTATTTATTATTCTACCAATCGTTTGGTAAATAAAATATCGTTTTTATATTTGAATACAATCGTTTAGAGTGGCTCAGCAAACGATTATGGAGTTTGAAGGGGCGGTCATGTTTTCAAAATTATATAATGAACCTCGGTTTCTCTATGATGCATTTGCTCGTACTATGATGAAGTTAAATTAAAAAAACAAACGTTTGGTTTAATAAAGATAATGCAAAATCTAAAAGTAAAGTGTGAAGATGGGGTAGAATTGGCAGTAGTTTTATTTGAACCCGAAAAACCAAAAGCTGTCATACAATTATGTACAGGAACTGGTGCGAAAAAAGAGTTTTATTTTCCATTTATTAAGTTTTTAGTGGAGCATAATTATACCGTCTGCACATTCGATTATCGAGGTACTTGCGAGTCGGCACCTGCTTCGATGAAGGATTGTGACTATAATTACATCGAATACGGAACGCAGGATATGCCAGCAGTTTTGGAGTTTTTGGATAAAAGATACCCCGATTTGCCTAAATTACTGATTGGTCATAGTGTTGGTGGAATGAATTTTGGACTAATGCCTAATTACCAAAAAATCAAAGGTGTGGTTGCGGTTGGTTCGGGCTCGGGATATTGGCCAAATATGCCTTTGGGCTATCGCCTTCAAACTTTGTTTTTCTTTCACATCTTTCGTCCGATTAGTGTCTTGCTCACCGGTTATGTGGCAGCAAAACGTTTCGGAATCATGGAAGATTTGCCCAGAAAAGTTGTAAAAGATTGGGCAGACTGGTGTAGTGTACCTAATTATTTTTGGGACGAACGCTTTTTCGGAAAAACTGTGCCATTTGGACATTATCATGAACTGACCTTTCCGATTGCTCATTTTTGGGCATCAGATGACCCTATCGCCAACGAAAAAAATGTGCCGCTTTTGCTACAAAATTTCAAAACAACCAAAGGTTTGACTTCAGAAAAACTCATTCCTGCCGAATTTGGAGCAAAGAAAATTGAACACTTTGGCTTTTTTAGAAAGCAATTTAGAGATACTATTTGGACAAAAATATTAAATAAATTAGAAGAAATGCAGTAGCATAATTTTCAAGTTTGTGTCGAATAATAATTTTATAGTGCGTTAACAGGTAATTTGGTCAGAGAGCGTACGTTTTTGTATGCTCTCATGATTGGTCTTATGGAACGAAGCTCTGACTTCGTTCATGATTTTTTGAATTTATAATTCTCTCATAACTGACAAGTTGAAAACCTGTTCTACAAAAATGACAAAACAAGAACTAAAAAAGCATTAGAAGAATGCTATAAAACAATTGTTTCGGATGTGCAAAACATCGAAGAAAGCCAATTTTTTACTCTAATTGGCGAAAAATGGTCAGTTGCCGAAAATATCCTACATCTTACTCAATCAGTAAAAGGTTTGAATTAGGGCATGAGTTTACCGAAGGCTTTTCTCGAACAACAATTTGGTAAAATCGACCGCCCGACGCTTTCTTATGATGAAGTTGTGGAGAGTTATTTGGCAGTTTTAGCTGCTGGAGTGGCCGCAAGAGGTGGATTTGTGCCGCAAATGCCCGAAAATCCATCAAAAGAATTACTGATAGGTAGCTTTGTGAGGCATCATCAAACTTTGGCCGATTTTCTAAATGATTGGTCTGAAGCCGAGTTGGACGAATATTGTATTAAGCATCCTGTACTTAAAAATCTTACTATCAGAGAATTTTATTATTTTATGCACTATCATATTTTACATCATCGAAAAGCAATTTTGCGATATAAATAGAGAGTTTAAACCCGTAAGGTTTGAAGGAAACCTTATAGGTTTTTTGTTGGGATTTTATTTATATTGCATCCAATTTAGTGGATGGTTCCACTTTTCACTTCCAACAAAATATGCATTTATGAAATTGCTAAAACCCATTCTTTTTTTTGTTTATCTTTTTCCTTTTATTACGGCATGCGGACAAACTCGAAATACAGTTTTCACTCGTGAAGATTCTTTGCGTGGCAAAATTACGCCCGAGCGTGAATGGTGGGATTTGAAATATTACGAACTTCGAGTAAATGTAAATCCAACCGAAAAAGTGATTGATGGGAGCACAACCGTATTTTATGAGGTTTTGAAACCCTACCAAACTATTCAAATTGACCTTCAACCACCTTTGCAGATAGAAAAAGTTACGCAAGATGGGCAAGAACTTTCTTTCAAAAAAGATGGAGCAAATGCCTACATGATTTCGCTGAAAAAAGGCCAAATGAAAGGCAAAAATGAATCCATAGTGGTAAAATATTCGGGTAAACCAATTGTAGCGAAGCGTCCACCGTGGGATGGCGGTTTTCAATGGGTGAAAGACAAAGCAGGAAATGATTTTGTGGCAACTTCGTGCCAAGGTTTGGGTTCGAGTGCTTGGTGGCCGTGCAAAGATCACATGTACGACGAATGTGATAGTATGTTGATAAGTATTACTGTTCCGAAAAATTTAATGGATGTATCGAATGGACGTTTAAGAAAAACCACTGAAAATACCGACGGAACAAAAACTTTTGATTGGTTTGTGAAAAACCCAATCAATAATTATGGCGTAAATGTAAATATTGGCAATTATATTCATTTCGATGAGGTTTTTGAGGGAGAAAAAGGAAAACTAACGATGGATTATTATGTTTTGCCTGAAAATTTGGATAAAGCAAAGGAGCAATTTAAGCAAGCAGGCATGATGATGAAGGCTTTTGAGCATTGGTTTGGGCCGTATCCGTTTTATGAAGATGGCTATAAATTGGTAGAAGTGCCTTACTTGGGAATGGAGCATCAAAGCTCGGTAACTTATGGAAACAAATATCAAAATGGGTATTTGGGTCGAGATTTGTCTGGTACTGGCTGGGGTTTGAAATGGGACTTTATCATCATTCATGAGTCTGGACATGAGTGGTTTGCTAATAATATAACTTATAAAGATGTAGCCGATATGTGGATTCACGAGAGCTTTACAAATTATTCAGAAAGCCTTTATACCGAGTATTATTTTGGCAAAAAAGCGGCTTCAGAATATGTGATTGGTACTCGCAAGGGCATCAGAAACGATATTCCGATTATAAGTTCGTATGATGTAAATAAGAGCGGCTCTGGTGATATGTATCCGAAAGGTGGAAATATGCTGCACACGATTCGCCAAATTACAAATGACGACGAAAAATGGCGTCAAATTCTGAGAGGTTTGAATAAAACCTTTTATCACCAAACCGTTACGACACAGCAAATCGAAGATTATTTATCTAAAAATGTAGGTCGAGATTTAGACAAAATTTTTGACCAATATTTGCGTGATGTTAGGATTCCAGTTTTGGAATATTCGGTAGAAAAAAACAAAATTAGCTATCGTTGGAATAATTGTGTGGAAGGGTTTGATATGCCAGTAAAAGTAATAGTTGATGGCGGAAAAGAGGAGTTTATTTATCCTACAAACACTTGGAAAACCATGAAAGGAAAGTCAGAATTGAAGGTTGATGAGAATTTTTATGTTACAACGAAGGCAATAGGTAAATAGATATTTAAAAAGGCAAGTTTTCGACTTGCCTTTTTAATTTCACTTTAAAACCGCCACTTTCCCAACAAAACTTTCAGAGCCATCTTGGGCTATACAGAAAACCATGTAAATAGCTGTAGTTGCTCGATGATTTTGCAAATCCCAAGAGGCAGTGCCGCCATTTGATTTTGTTTCGTAAATCAATCTTCCTGCGGTATCAGTTATTTTAATAGCTGTATTTTCACGAAGTCCCGAAACTGTGAGAACTCCTTGAAAATCGGGGCGAACTGGGTTCGGAAATATTTTTACTGAATTAAAATCTTCACTTGGTTCGGACGAATCGGTGCGGTAGGATATAAGCCCATTTGGCGTTAAAACAAAAATTTCACCCGAAGTCGAATCAATAGCCAAATCTATGACGTTTTTTGATGGTAGCGGACTGTTTTCTTCGGTAAAATTCAAAATTTGTTCATCTGCTGATGCTGAAAAAAGATTCAAGCCGTTTTGAGTAGCAATCCATTTTCGGTTTCCGCCATCAATCACAATTTTATTAACTACTTCCTGCAAAAGTAATCGTCGAGTTTGGAAAAACGGCGTATAGGGTTTTATATTATTTGTAAAAATATCTCTGGAAGGAATTATTATTGCCACACCGTTATTTGTACCTACCCAAAGCAGATTATCATGGTCTAATGAAATGGTATTTATGTAGTTGCCTGGCAGTTCAAATGTTGAACCATAAAAACGAGTTCGATTAGAGGTCGGGTCAGTTACTTTTAATATTTGCCCTGTGAGTTGCCAACGGTAGCCATATTGGTCAATTACATCAGTATTATTACTTGGAGTTTGATTGATAGTTAGGCTTGTCCACAAGTTATCCACAAATGTGTTTCCTGCAATACCAGAGGTATAAATTGTTTGATTTTGGTAAAAAACTGAAAAAATATCGCCTTTTACGCCATTGGGACTGTATGTCTTAAAACTTCCCGAAAAATTACTCAATAGACCATTTTCACCATCAGCTATCCAAGTTTTTCCTTCAGTATCAGTTTCAAGTTCATTCGGGAAGACAATGAGATTGTCTTTTGGGAAAATTTGACTTTTAAAGAGTTTATTGTTGATTACTAAATTCCAATTACCATAAAATTGTAAGTTGGTAGTTGGCGAAAACTTTGCCCCCAAAATTCCTCCCGAAGTATTCACAAAAATACTATCACTGGAAAAAGCTATTTGCTTTACAGCTACCTTAGTCCCGTTTTTGCCAATATTTTGATAAGTTTCTTTGATTTCATTCTTTTTTAAATCCAAAACTACTAAACCAAAATCGGCCGCCAAATAAGCAAAATCTCCTCGAAATTCTATTTGATTAATAGCTTTGCTATCTTGAATTGCATCCGTTTTTTTGATAAAATCAATATTCTGAATCTTATCGGGCAAACCTTCGGAGGTAATACTCATCAAGTCTAAATTACCAGTTTCGTAAGCAATAACCAAGGTTTTGAGGTCAGAATTGTATCTTATTTGAGAGATATTTGTTTCGCTCAAATCATTTAGTTTTGAGAGCGTAAAACTTTGCTTAGTAGTTTTATCGAAATAGAAAAAGCCATTTTTCGAGAAGCAATAAACTTTGTTTTTTTCTACGACTTCTACGCCTTTTGTATTAAAGTAGTCAGCGTGAGTTCGCCAAGAATTAGTTGGGATTTGGGCAAAAGCTTGAGAAGTAAAAGCAATAAAAAACAGGCATTGTTTTAGTTGAAACAATGCCTTATTTATTTTTGATAGTGCTATATCTTTAAACCTTCTCTTCATTCAAAACCGTTTCAATAATATATCTTGGGCGAGATTTTACTTCCTCGTAGATTTTGCCCACATATTCGCCAATTAAACCAATGGCAATCATGTTTGATCCGCTGAAAAAAGTCATCGGAAGCACGATTGAGGTCCAGCCTTGCACCGTAAAGCCAAATAGTTTACATACCAAAACCCAAACCGTAATTCCCATCGCAAACACAAAATTGAAGATGCCAAACCAAAGCACCAATTTCATCGGGACAGTCGAAAACGAAGTAATGCCATTCCAGGCAAAAATTAGCATTTTTCTAAGTGGATATTTCGATTCACCTGCCTCTCGTTCGAGGCGTTTATAATAAACTTTGTCGCTCTGAAAACCAATCATAGGGATAATCCCACGTATGAAAAGATTAGTTTCCCCAAAATTTGAAAACTCATTAAGTACTTGATTATCAATTAATCTGAAGTCTGCATGATTATAAACTGTCGGTACGCCCATGCGTTGCATGAGTTTATAGAATGTTTCGGCAGTGAAGCGTTTGAAGAATGAATCAGTGCTACGGTCGTTGCGAACGCCATAAACGATTTTGGAGCCTTCGTTGTATTTTTCCAGCATTCCATCAATCGCACGGAGGTCGTCTTGAAGGTCGGCATCAATCGAAACGTAGCAATCAAACTGGTTTTTGTGGTGTAATAAACCCGCCACTAAAGCAGCTTGATGACCGAAATTTCGTGAGAGTTTCAAACCAATAATTGTTGAATCTCTTTTGCAGATGCTATCAATGATTATCCAAGTCGAGTCACGGCTTCCATCGTTCACAAAACAGATTTTACTATCAGCCGTAATGGCGTTTCGCTCCTTCAATTCTGTGAAGTACATCGACAATGTGCTGTAAGTTTTCTCAAGAATTTCTTGTTCATTATAGCACGGAACAACCAAAAGGAGTTTACACATCTAATTTTGACAGAATTTAAAAAGATTTCAAAAGTAGAAATCCATAGTTTATTTGATTCAAGAGGGTCGCTTTGAATCAAAAGCTACACAAAGTTACTGAAACATCGCCTTTACATCAAGAAAAAACCAGTTCCATTCGTGCGAGTGGCCATTGGGTGTAAAAAACAGATAATGGCAACCACCAAAAGTAATACTTTTAATTCCTTTTCGGTAAGGTATTTTTGAGCGATGACTAATGATATAAATATTGTAATAATTCCATAAGAACCGCTTCGTGTGGAATCAAAAGTAGTGAGTGAGCCTACCAACATTGCCAATAATGCACCCAAAATCGCCAAAAGTCTGAGCCAATCTTTAGCAATGTAAAGAAATACAAATGTTAATAATATAAGTAACCACCAGCCTTCAAAAACCCATAAAAACTTAAAACCCCAAACTGGCCAACTTCCGCCAAACATTTCGGCAAATTCGCCAGGCTTGGTTGTGTCGTGCATACCGAGTTTATCGACTAAGTAAAATTTACGAACTATACCATAAGTTACCCAAGCTGCCACAACTGCCAACATTTGTAGGTTTATTTGAATCTTGAACGGCTTATTCTCTTTCCATTGCGGCACAAACCACCACCATAAAAAAACCATTCCTGAGCCAACGCCGGCTCGTTCATCACCCCAAAAGGCCAACGATAAAAATAAAAATATTAATAAAGGATTTCGATAATAAATGGCCGAAAATAGAGCAAAATAGCAAAAAAAATCGCCATAAGTGGCAATATCTATAAAAAAAGCAGCACCCATATAAGTAGAGACAATACCCAAAACCGCATAAAAAATACTCGTTTTATCGCTTATCGTTCGCTCCAAGAAGTTGATAAGCATATAAAGGAATACAACACCCAAAATTAATTGCAAGCTATACAAAATGATACTTACGTGCTGAATATGTAGTGCTTTTACAAATGCTGGCATCGTGAGTCTGAATGTACGGTTATTCATGCCCGTAAATTCTGGGTAAGTCCAGTTATAGGTAACATTTGCTGCTCGGTCTTTGATAGTTTGGTAGAGAAAATACTCTCTTTTTTCTTTTACTACGGCCGTATAAAAATCACCAAAATGACGAAGCGGCGAAATGTTATTAAAAAATGAAAGTAACATAACACCCACGGCAAATATCACTACCTTTGTTTTCCATTTTGGACTAAATAAAAGCGAAGCAATTTTTGCTTCAAAACGCGTATATAAATTTTCTAAGAAAGACATTAATAATAGTTCTGAGTTCTGAATTATGTGTTCTGTGTTGGCTTTTTTGATAGATAAAGGGTTAATATTCAAATAACTATGGCACTTTTCTTTATCAAATAAAATACAAATATGCCTATTTATTCAATAAGAAGCCAAATAAAATCCTATCGGGATTCAATATTAATAGGTAAATTATCAAAAATGGCTTTTACGCCGTTAGGTATGAAACAAACGGAGAAGAATTTCAAGCATAAAAAAAAGCCCGAGATTAAATCTTAGGCTTGTAATTTCTTGAATAGCTGAGGATTCTATCAATCGCCGAATCTGATGGCGAGAGTTGAATTTTGTCCATGCCAGATTTTAAATCGGCACAGTCAAGGTAGAAATTGAGCAACTCTTTATCAAAAAGAAGAGTTGCTTCTACGAGAGTGTTTTCTTGGTTTGATGTTTCATTATACAAATAACGAACTACATCATTCTGCGTGCTGGTAAAGGTTTGTGTCATAAGCGTACGCTGATTTTCCCATCATTTTTCTAAGATTGATGAGAGCATAACGCATTCTCCCTAACGCCGTGTTGATACTCACACCAGTTGCATCTGCAATTTCTTGGAATGACATGTCATCGTAATGACGCATCACCAAAACCTCACGCTGCTGGTCGGGTAATCGTTTGATTAAATCACGCAAGTGTTCGTGAGATTCACGTTTTATTTGCATTGATTCGATAGAATCTTCGGCAAATTCGAGTGAATTAAACACATTACTTCCGTCTTCAAACACTACGGTCGGGTAGCGTTTCTCTCTACGGAAATAGTCTATCGCAAGATTATGAGCGATTCGGAGTACCCACGGAAGAAATTTGCCTTCTTCATTGTATCGGCCATCACGTAAAACCTCAACTGCTTTGATAAATGTATCTTGTAGCAAATCTTCGGCCACATATTGGTCTTTTACAACAAGGTAAATCGTGGTGTATACTTTTGATTTGTAACGTTGAACAAGCGTAGCAAATGCTTTTTCGTTGCCACGGATATACAATGAAACAAGCTCACTGTCGTTAACTTGGATTTTTCCCATTTCAGTATTTCAATTTAGTTAACGTAGAGCTTTATGCCATATTGTATATTTTGTGTTTAAATTTTGAAGAATTATGTTTTGATGCCGAAAGATAGATAAAAATAATGATTCGTGTCAAGTATTTGAAATAAAAAAAATAGTTAATGGTTTGTTAATATTCCAAATTAAATTTCGTTTTCATCGTTTTGAACAAAATATTGGGCAAAAACTGTGACAGTAGTTTTGTTTAATTTTGATATTGTAAATATCTGATATTCAGATACTTAATATGACATAATCTTGCAATGTTTTTTTCGGTATCATTTTTGCAATGTGTGTTAAGTGAAATAAATAAAATCATGAAAAAAAAATTTGTCTTTACTTATAGTTTTCGTCTAAATGGTGCAGAACTTCTCGAAACTAGTTCTTCAGAACTGTACCAATATAATTTTGTTGGAGAGATTTCCATTTTAAAAAACAACGTTTTTAATACTAAACTAAGCAAAGTAATAATTGTACTTTTCTTGGTTTTTGGCATTTCTATTTCTCAATCTTTTGGGCAACGCGATCAGATTACGACCCAAACAGGAGAGAAAATCCGTTGCCGAATTTTAGATGAAACGCCCAGTCGTTTTATGTACGCCTATCTTTCGCCAAGTGGTAAAGTACTTAGAAATGAAATATTTAAAAACTTAGTTTCTGATTTCAAATATAATTTTTATTCAAGCGATATCGTAACAAAAGGAAATAAATTGCCCGATGGATTAGGTGGGTCAATTGAAGAAAATGCTTCGGCCAAGCCGCGAGTCGATACTCGTAAAAGCGAACCAACCAAAGCAAAGACAGAACAGATGAAAAGCGACGGAAATAATGAATTAGTTGAAACTAAAAAAAAATCAATAACAAACGAATCTTCATCCAAAAAGGAATCAGCGAAAGTAGAAAAATCTAATGAAATGACTAAGCAGAAAGATAAGTCAACGGCTTTAATAAATGAAAAGAGGGTGCCACCTAAAAAAGAGGAAAAAATACTTACTCCAATGGCCACTTCCAAGGCAGATAATGAGTTTAGTGATTTTCTAAAATGGAGGTTGGGTGTTAAGGGTGGTTTTGGTAATATGTTAGCAAAAATACCAACTACAAATGCCTATGGTATGTATCAAGAAAAACTTCTTCGTGGATATACTTGGGGGGCTGATGTGGCTTTTTTTCCAGTAGATAATTTAGGCATTGGCTTGATGTTTAATGATTTTCAAGCTTATAATAAAGCCGATAATATAGCTTTCATTAATGAAATTTTGAATAAACCTGAGATGGGAAGTATCTCAAATAAACGTTCGATTAAATATGCAGGGCCAGTATTTTATTATCGCAAAAATATTGATTTCAAAACTATGGTAATATTGGGGCTTTCGCCAGGTATTTATATTTATAAAGATAAAGGCTTCTACAATACTGCCAATTATACTTTCAAAGGAATGGATTTTGGTGCTTCAGCAACGCTTGGTATTGATTTTCTACTCGGAAATGACATCACAGGACGTGATATTATCTTGAGTTTGGAGGCAGGATACAGCTATGGAAAAATGCGTGCAATAGATTTTGGTGCGGGCGGTGGTGCAATAAATCTAGCTACGCCAATTGACTTGAGCAGACTTGATTTTACTGTAGGTCTGAGATTTACTCGTTATCCAAAATATTTTAATATGACTTCATATTAAAACTGTAGATTTTGTAGCACATTTTGGGAGGTGTGGCAGTTTAACTAATTACTCTCCCAAGCGTTTGAGTTTTCATTTCGGTTTCGTTCCATTCTTTTTCTGCGTTTGAATCAGCCGTGATTCCACAGCCAGCGTAGAGTGTTGCTATATTTTTTTCGATTTTCATCGTACGTAAGTTTACAAAAATGTGAGATTCAATCTGTCCTTCACTTGATTGTATATTTACGGGGCCGAGGAATCCACTAAAAAAATCACGGTCATAGCCTTCATTTTTTAAAATAAACTCAGTAGCTGGTACTTTTGGCATTCCGCACACCGCTGAGGTTGGGTGCAGTAAATCAAGCATGACTGTTGCCAGTTGTGAAAAATTAATAGCTACTGTATCAATTATTATATCAGTGCGAAGGTGCATTAAATTACCCGCAATTACTGTTTTTGGGCCTTCTTCCTCAAATTCTCTGACTCGGATTTTTTTTAGACAATTAATAATGTACCTTGTCACAAACGATTGCTCTTCTATCTCTTTTTGTCGCCACAAGGCTTCTGATGGTTTAATTAAATTTCCGTCTGAATCATAAGCCGATTGAGTGCCAGCAAGTGCCATCGTACGGAAAATTCCTGCTGAGTCTTGACTAACGAGTGTTTCGGGTGAAGCACCCATCCAGACAACTCCCAAATGCGGTATTGAAACTGCCGAAATAAAAGCAGAAGCATAAGTTTCGCAAAGTTTATCAAAAATGCGAATAACATCAAAATCGGCGGGTAAAACTATCTGTTTGGTACGAGAAAGCACGACCTTCTGAAATACTCCATTTTCGATTTCGGAGATGCCTTTTTCAACTAAATCTATAAATTCTTGTTTGGTTGTTTGCTTGTTGGTGGAATTATTAGTGAGAACAGAATTTAACGATTGATTTTTACCTTTCATTAACTCAATAAAGTGTGGATTAAGCGACGAAGGTGAAACGGCTTCTATAAAATCGTCGTTTTGAGTTGATTTTTTTCCATTGAAAATATAATGAAGGTCAGCCTTCAAGAAAAAAGTTTTATCTCCATCAGGATTTATGAAAGGCGAAAAAGCAAAACCAGCACCGAGTTCTTCAAAATCAATTTTTAATTGGTGAGGGATTTTTTCAAAAGAAGTCAAGAAATGCTTTTCAGATTGACGGGGTAGTCGCCAAATTGCTGTTGGGAAAGCCAGGTTTTTAGCTGAGTTCCAAAGGTCTTGACGAGAATTTTTATTTTCTATTTTAGTTGTTATCATGAAGTATTGTAAAAATCTTTCAGATTCAAAGGCGAACATGATGCGGCCGTCGCTCGGTTCGCCTCACAGTTAGTAAACAAAATTCAAAAGAAAATATTCCTAAAAATAGTAGAAGTTTTTTTGGAATGTTGATATTCGTACGATTTTTGCTAGAAATTAAAGTAAAAATTTACTTAAAAAGAAATTCTGACATTTATAGATAAACAAAGTAATGAATAAAATCTTATACTTACTGATAATACTATCTTTTTCATCGTATGCGTCTGATAATAAGGGTATTGAGTTTAAAGAAGGCTCATGGTTGGAGATTTTGAATGAAGCAAAAAAGCAAAATAAACTCATTTTTATTGACATTTATACAACATGGTGTGGGCCTTGCAAAATCATGTCGGCAAAGGTTTTTACATTAAATATTATTAGTGAAAAATTTAATGAGTCGTTTGTCAATTTTAAGATTGATGCTGAAAAAGGAGAAGGCATCGAACTAGCGAAAAAGTATGCAATCACGGCTTATCCGACTTATTTATTCGTAAATGGTAATGGCGATTTGGTCTATCGAGCAATAGGAGCGATGCCCGCTGAAAAGTTTATAGTTGAAGCCGACAAAGCACTTTTGGCAGGAAAAACTTTTAAATCTTCAGATGAATTGCATAAAGAATTTAAGGCTGGGAAACGTGATCCTGATTTTTTGTATGAATATATGAAGCGAATAAGCCTAAATGGGGGCGAAAATGTAGCTTTGTTAGATGAATATCTTAAGGCAATTCCTGCATCTCAATATAAAACCGAAAAAGTACTGGCCTTGATTGCCGAAAACATTGGAACGATTGAATCGAAGGCATTTATTATTTTGCGAGATGCTTTGGATAGATACTTGAATATGACGGTTTCGCAGCAAAAATACGTGCTAAATGGGCTTTCAAAAGCTAAAAGAAATACATTTAAGAAAGCAGTTGATAATAGGGATAAAGCATTGCTCGAAAGGCTAATTGATGCTATACGAGCAACTTCATACAGCGAAGTGGGTTTTGAGGCTGAAGAAAAACATTTCCGCTTAGAATACGCCAAAATTACTCGTGATGGCGAAAACTTTAAGAAGATTGCTACAAAAGAAGCTGCTAAATTAATGGCTAAGACATCAGAAGATTTGGTAGCGGAAACCCAGCTAAAGATCATGAATTTTAAGCAAGGTGCAAGGGAGAAAAATTTAGACGAATCGACTCCACAGTTTAAAATATTTTTGGATAATATGACCAATAATGCCCAAAAATTGACATCTTTTCAGCTCAACGAATATGCTTGGGGGTATGTGCAGATGATAAAATATGAGAAAGATTTAGAAGAAGCCATAAAATGGTCTGAAAGAGCCATTGAACTGATTGAATCGCCTACAAATTTGGATACTTATGCCATTTTATTGAGCAGGCTTGGAAGAAAGAAAGCGGCCATAAAAGCTGAGAAAAAGGCCATTAAACTCGCTAAAAAAGAAGGTGAAGATACTAGTCATTTACAGCAGACCTTGAAAGACCTAAAGCGAAGTTGAGTTTTGTTCTGTGAGTTTTTTCAAAATTTTTTTGTTTAAAAAAGATTTTTAGATAAAAAAGGCAAGGATTTTGTAATGAAAATTATAAAAATAGCTTTTGTAACGAAAAATAAAAAATAGCTTTTATAATGAAAAAGATGATTTTAGCGATGAGCATTGTATGTCTCATTGTGTTGGTGTATGCCTGCGGCAGAGGAAACGTAAAACAGATAAATTTCATAAAAAACAATGATAAAACAATGGAACAAATGCTTGCCCAAGCAAAAAGCCAAAATAAAATCTTGTTTGTTGATGTTTACACAACTTGGTGTGGGCCGTGTAAATGGATGGATGAAAATACATTCCAAGATGCTCGTGTGAGCGAAAAATTTAATAAAACTTTTCTGAACTATAAAGTTGATGGAGATTCGTTTGAAGGCGTAAACGTTGGTATTATTTACCGAGTTGATTCGTATCCAACCTATTTATTTATAGCCCCAAACGGTAAGGTCATTCACCGAATTGAAGGAACGATGTCGCCCGAAGGATTGGTTCAAGAAGCTAATTTTGTGGTTAATCGTGCTTCTAAATAGTTTTATTTATGCTTTACAAACTCAAAAAATTTAAAAACCCCTATTGAAACAGGTATTTTTACGCAATTATTGAATAGTGGAAGGTAAATGTTTTGTTAAGCCATAAAAAAGTACTAAATCTAAATTTTGTAAAGTATCTGGTAAACCTAAAATTACTGTTGACAATTTGAAGTCAACCATTAAACTAAAAACTATTAACATTGCCTGCTTTGAACATATTTTTTGTACTGCCACATTTAGACAAACAAGGCAGGCCATGAAACATAAAAAAGCCCAACTTTATGAAAGGAAAGTTGGGCTTTTTCTTTTTGTCACAATCTATCAAAGCTTAGGCAAGGCATTCTTGAAAACTTCTTTGTAGGTTCCTACTTTGTATTGCTCAAAAGGCTCATTTTTATTGTAATCTCCACCTAGATAAGTCACTATTTCATGAAATGCTTTAGCATTTAAGTATCCTGGCAAAGGCTGAATCATATTATACTGAGCATCTAAAAAAACGGTAGTCGGATAGCTCATTTTACCTTGTAAAAGAGCAACAGCTGCTTGATTTGCTCCACTATTGGCATCAAAAATGTATTTGGTGTTTCCGACAATTATATCCTGTTTAGCCTCAGCGTCGAGTTTCACCATGTAGAAATTCTTATTTAAATAATCAACCACTTCGGGGTTTGTATATGTTTCTCTATCCATCACTTTACACCATCCACACCAAGCTGTATAGACATCTACGATTGTTTTACGAGGCTCTTTTTGGGTTCGGTTATATGCTTCTTGAATAGTAAGCCACTCAACTTCTTTTTTTGACGAAGCTGTTTTTTGTTGGGCAAAACTATTACCCGAAAAGCTAATTAATGCTATAAAAAGATATATTTTCTTCATTTCTGTGATTTTTATCTTAAAACGATTTTGCATAAATGATTATTATAGAAGGTTTATAACAACACTAAATTGCAAAAACTATACCGAAAAATCAAAATTTTATTTGCGAATATCAATCGGATATTTAGCCGAAATTTTTTGTATAGGGGTTCAACATGGTTTTTAACTGGCAGATTATTCGCCATAGCGTAATTTCCTACTTGTCGACTAAATGGTTTTATTTATATTAAAAACAAATGACTAGTAGACGTTTTTTTTATGATAGATATCTGTATGTCAAAGGATAATAATTGAATTATAATGATGGTTATCAATTACTTAAAATTCTATTAAAACATCTTTTGGGCTTCTTCTTTTAGTGCTTTTAGGGCTTCGTCGGTTAGTTGTTTGTTTGCACTGATTACCTTTTCAAATATTTTTTTTGAGAGATTAATTGAAGTTGAATCGGGCGAAATTTCGGAGGCTGATATATTTATCAAAGTCACGACATCATTCATAGCAGTACGAGTCTTTTCCCAAGTTTCGTGCGAAATATACACCTGCTGAGCAAGGTTATGATTAAATTCTTCTCTGATTTCTTGTAACAAAACTCGCTGATAATCAATGGCTTGTATGTCAGGGCTACCGAGTCTGATAAGTAAGTTAGCGGGTGTAATTCGCTCCAAAAAAAGTGTCATACGCTCATAGGCTTGAAGACGAATAGGCATGGTGATTTCGATAGTTTTTACTTTGATATCCAATTCTTTCTGCTCGAATTGTTTTTGTAGGAAGGTCTGAATCGTAAGGTACATTCCGTAAAGAACGGCCGCCGCAGGAATCAATATTTTGAGTAATTCGATGATAGATTGCATTATTTTTATTTTTATTCCTCACAAAAGTAAGATAAGCAAATGGTGCTTCAAAATCTTTCTTAAATAATCGGGTATCTCAACGTGAACCGTTTGTAAAATCGCTTAAATCGTGTCTATATTTGCATCATGGTAACTTTTTCGGTAATAGCACGCAAAGAAATATTGAAAAGTCTAAATTCTTCACAAATTCCCGAAGGCTACGCTTTAAGGGTAGGTTTGAAGGGTGGAGCTTGCTCGGCAACTTATCTTTTGGGGCTTGATAAAGTAGCCGAAAACGATGAACTCTACGAGGTAGAGGGAGTCAAGGTGCTGATAGATAAGCGACATTTAATGTATTTAATTGGAGTAAGAATTGATTATGTCGAAACCGAATCAGGAATGGGTTTTACAATTGAAAAAGATAATTAGGTATTCTACAAACAATATCAGACCGCCGTTCTGATTGGTGGTCAATAAAGGTTTTTCTTTTTGTAGGAATGCCACCAATTACAAATTAATGACTCCTAAATACCTATGGTCAATTGTCTTTGGCATGGTTTTCGATGATTGGATATGGTAATATTTTATCAAAAAAAGCATTGGAATTTCTTAAAAAACATATTTTCCTAATTCTTTCGGTAGTTTTATTTGGAGTTGCGGCATTAAATTTTTTCATTTTTGAGAAAGACGCACCAGGTGCTTCAGAGCAACATTACATCTCTTCGATAAGAAGTAGGGTGAAATCGACAATACTCGTCTCGAAAAATGAAATAGTAAATGTAGCTACGAGGTATCAAAAATCTTCGGGAAATACCTTTTTGAACTTCGAGACTCATACTGTTTATCCATATTTTGTTTTTCGTAATGGGCAGTTAATTTATTGGTCTGACCACCGATATGTGCCTGATTATCAGCAGCTCACGAAGGAAGAGCAAGCCAGTTTGTTGTGTGATGCTAACGGTAAGTACATTACTAATTCAGTAGCGTTTAATTATAGAGGAGCTAAAGTTGAAATCTTCTCTTTGATAAATCTTTATCGAAAGTTTCGGAATGAAAATGACTATCTCAAAAATGGCTACAATCATGAGATTTTCATAACTGAGCCAAAGGGAATTACTAATCAGCCAAATAATAAAAGTCTTTATAATATCAACGACGAAAATGGTAAATATTTGTTTACTATTATTCCACCACAAATCGAAAAAATAAATTCGCCGAATATCCCAACCAACACACTTTTTTTGTTGGCACTCAGTATTCTCCTTTTTGGCGTCTATATCATTATTTGGATTTCTAGATTACGCAAAAAACACCAATTTGGCCGAGCATTTATTTTGTTGATGTTCTATCTATTTTTTGTGCGTCTGATAATGCTCGCCAATAGTATTCCGTTTATTTTCTATGAGTCAAGCTTGTTTAATCCTAAGTTTTTGACCGTCAGTGAGTTAGCTCCATCTTTAGGCGATGTGCTACTCAATGCAATCGTGATATTTATATTAGTAGTTTATTTGGTACAGAGTTTTTATCGCTCAACACTCTACTATAAATTATTCAAAGTTTCGAAAGTTTTTCAGAATATACTTTCAGTAACTTTGGTAGTAATTGCCATTTTGCACACATTTATTTCTTATAGAAACCTTTGCAATATTTACGAAAAATCGCAATTTAGCCTTGACCTTTCACTGAGTATTTCGTTTTCTACTCTGAAAATTGCCACTTTATCGTTTTACTTGCTTTTATCGGGGATTTTCTTTTTGGTTCTGCACTTAACAAGTAGTTTATTTTTAAGGATAAATAAAAAGACAAAAAATGGTATATTAAATTGGTTATTAGGGTTGGTAATCGGCTCAATAATTATCACGTTTTTAGATCAATTTAGATGGATTTATATACTAACAGGTATGTATTTCTTAATGGTATATCACTTTAAATACCCGCGTTTTTTGTATAGTTTTAAGTACAAAACCACGATTTATTTCTTTACTGGTGCTTTTGTATTTGCCTTGATTGCGATGTATGTGATTAGAGCAGAAGAGCAGAAGAAAGACTATTTTGACAAGCAGAATTTTGGACAAAAATATTTGGCCGAGAATGATTTATTGGGAGAAGGTTTACTTACAAGAGTAGTTCAGACCATTGAGCAGGATACGGCAATTCGACAAGCCGTTAATCGTCAAACACTAGCACGTGAGCAAACGCAACAACTTATAAAGAGTAAACACCTTGATTTATATTTTGACCGATATGATACAGAAGTTCTGGCGTTTGACAGTTATGGCAACTCACTAGATATAACGGAAGGATCAAAGAATCTTTTTTTTTATGAAGAAACTTTCAAGCAACCAGCTTATAAGACAGCTAATCCTTCAGTATTTTTTATTAATGATGTTGGAAATAATTTTATTAAGCAATACTTGGCTTTTATTCCGATTCAAGAAAATTTGAGTTT
Source organism: Emticicia sp. (assembly GCA_017495105.1). Taxonomy (GTDB): domain Bacteria; phylum Bacteroidota; class Bacteroidia; order Cytophagales; family Spirosomataceae; genus Emticicia. Next base: position 36,975 of record JAFEIL010000003.1, read on the forward strand.
GGTTGGCTATGTCGTGCTTGATTTGAAACTTCGTGACGAGTTTGCTCAAAGTGTTTATCCTGAATTGTTATTAGATAAAAAATTTACGCAAACTCCCGATACCAAGAATTATAGTTATGCCATTTATGATAAAGCTAATCGCTTGATATTCAGTTCAGGAAGTTATAACTATGTAAGAAAATTACCTGTAAGCGTATTATTAGATTCAATGCTCTATGAAAAAGGCATTGAATTAAATGACTTTACACACGTAGGGAAAATTGGACAAAATGGGCGAAAAATTGTGATTTCGGCAAAATATCAAGCATGGCGTAATCTATTTTCTAATTTCTCATTTTTATTTTTACTTGCGGTACTTTTCATCATTATTGTAATGATTTTGTATGCGATTCGCTACGGTTTGAAAAACCTAAACGTCAATTTCGCTACCAAAATTCAACTTTATATCAATGCTGCATTTTTGCTGCCTCTGTTGTTGGTAATTATCATTACGTTGAGCGTTATCGACTCTACATTTATTAGTAATCAAGAAAAAGGCTACCTTGATAATACCAAAAATATCACTTCCACGGTTCAGCTTCAACTCGAAAACTTCATTCAGAAACGTATGAGTAGGGCATTCTTGGAGCAAGAAATCAATGATTTGGCTCGTGATACAAAACTGGATATAAATTTTTATAACCTTGATGGAAAGCTTGACTTGACAACTCGACCACTGGTGTATGAATACGGTTTGCTTTCAAACTTTATCAATCCTGCGGCCTATCGTCGAATCATTGAAGAGAAAGAAAACGAGGTTTTATTGCCCGAATCTTTGGGTAGCTTGAATTATAAAACTGCTTATATGAGTATCAAAGGGCATGATAGCAAGCCTATTGGAGTTATCGGAATTCCTTTTTTCGATGCTAAACCATCGCTTGATCGCCAAGTAACCGACGTTGTTGCTTCTATTTTGAGTGTTTTTGCTTGGTTATTCCTGATTTTATTGATTCTATCATATTTTGCATCTAATATCCTCACGAATCCACTTCGTTTGGTTGCTCAAAAATTAAAGAAAACCAATTTGGATAAACTGAACGAACGCTTAGAGTGGAATTCAGACGATGAAATTGGTATTTTGATGCGAGAGTATAATAAAATGTTGAAAAAGCTCGAAGAAAGTAAAGTGGCGTTGTCTATGAGTGAAAAACAAACGGCATGGCGAGAAATGGCTAAGCAAGTGGCTCATGAAATCAAAAATCCATTGACACCAATGAAACTTTCGATTCAGCAATTACAACGCACAATTGTGGTTGATAATCCGAAAACTAAAGAACGCATTGCTCGTGCCTTAAACTCATTGACCGAACAAATTGATAATATCAGCGAAATTGCTAATTCATTCTCGGAATTTGCCAAAATGCCTGTGCCACGCAATGAGGTTTTCGACCTTGTGCCTTTAATTCAGAAATCAGCTGATTTATATGCGGAAGACGAAAGAATTTCACTAAATGCCTATATAAAAGAAAAAGAAGCATGGGTTGTGGGTGACCGCCAATTTGTGAGTCGGGTAATTACGAACTTAATTATCAACGGAATACAGTCTGTTCCTATAGAAAAACGTGCTATTATTAATCTTCGATTGTATCGTAACGAAGATGATAATATTGCTATTATCGAAATCCAAGATAATGGTTCAGGGATTCCAGAAAATATTCGTCAACGTGTATTTATTCCAAATTTTACAACCAAAGTTGGAGGCTCAGGACTCGGGTTGGCAATGGCTCGTAGGGGTGTGGAACATGCAGGAGGAAATATTTGGTTTGAAACTGAAACCGACCGAGGGACGACTTTCTTCATAGACTTACCACTAGCGTTAAAATAGTGTCTTTTTAAGTGAAACTTAGAACTCTTTATTATCTTGTTAGACCTCCGACGGGGTAGCAAAAAAATTCTTATCTTGCACAAAAAATGTGCAAATGTACTTCTTCGATATTAAAAACATACTTTTTGAGTTTTTAGGCGTAAAGATGAGTCACCTCGAATTTTACGCAACAATTACTGGTTTGGTGGCAGTTATTCTGTCAGTACGTGAAAATGTGTGGAGTTGGGTGCTGGGCTTACTAAATGTTGTATTGGCATTTATGATGTTTTATCAGATTCAACTTTACCCTGATATGTTTTTGCAGATATTCTTTTTTATCACAAATATCATCGGTTTTTGGCAATGGAAGTTTCCGAAAGAACAGGAGGCTAACATCAAAAATGAGTTGAAAATCAGTCAATTATCTTTGGAACAGTTTACTATTTATTCGTTAACGGGTATAGTGTGTACTTTTCTACTCGGTACGTTTGCCAAGAATCTGAGCGAGTTGATTCCGCAACTTTTCAGCAAGCCAAGTGCATTTCCGTACATGGATTCGTTCACGACTGTCATGAGCATTTTTGCTACATTTTTACTAATCAGAAAAAAAGTAGAAGCATGGTGGATGTGGCTTGCAATTGACATTATTAGTACTTATATGTATTTTGTGAAAGAAGTTAAATTATACTCGTTGTTATATGCAGTTTTTTGTATAATAGCACTTATCGGAGCAATTAATTGGACTAAAGGGTATAGAAAATCTATGTAAGCTTAACAGGCAAGTACAGGATAGTTATATGGTTTTTTTGAGAGAAAATTGCTTCTGTTTTAAAATAGCATTCAGTGAAACATCGCAGTAAATTTATTATTCAACATCGCACGGGCGACCCCGTTATCATTAATTAAGATGCTCAATAACGATATTATTCAACAACAAAACGAAAAATTACAAGCTGACCATCAGTTTAGATTGACATATTTAGCCGAACTTCTCGACCGTAAAGGTATTGATATTCAGACTATTATTGATAAAATTAAGGCTTTTCAAGTAGCTATTCCGAGTTGGGCTTTAGGTACTGGTGGAACTCGATTCGGACGTTTTCCGAATGGTGGTGAGCCAAGAAATTTGGAAGAAAAAATTGAAGATGTGGGTTTGATTCACCAATTAAATCGCTCATCAAACTCGATTTCGTTGCACATTCCATGGGATATCCCTTCTGATGCTAATGCCATCAAACAATTACTGAAAGCCAATGATTTGACAATTGATTCAGTAAATTCTAATACTTTCCAAGACCAGAAAGACCAAGCTTATTCGTATAAATTTGGCTCACTTTCGCATACAAAAAGCGAAGTACGTGACTTGGCGATTCAGCACAATATTCAGTGTGTAGAATACGGTAAAATGCTTGATTCTAAGGTACTTACAGTTTGGTTGGCTGATGGCTCAAACTTCCCTGGGCAATCGCACATGAGAAGTGCGTATCAACGTACAAGCGATTCATTATCAAGTATTTACAAATCAATGCCTGATGATTGGACGATGTTGATAGAATACAAGCCATACGAACCACATTTCTACTCGATGGTTATTCCTGATTGGGGAACTTCTTATTCGCTTTGCCAAGCGGTGGGAAAAAATGCCCAAGTTTTGGTTGATTTAGGACACCATTTGCCAAACACAAACATCGAACAAATTGTTGGACGATTAATGCACTTCGGTCGCCTCGGTGGTTTTCACTTTAATGGCTCAATGTACGGCGATGATGATTTGACAACGGGAAGTATCAAACCATACCAATTTTTCTTGATATTCAATGAATTGGTTGATGGAATGCAGGACGCAAGTATAAAAAATCCGCCGTTGGCTTGGATGATTGATGCGAGTCATAATACAAAAGACCCAATCGAAGATTTATTGCAATCTGTAAATGCGATTTTGACGACTTACGCAAAAGCACTTTTGGTCGATAGAGTAGCATTGGCTGATGCCCAAGAAAACAACGATGTATTGCGTGCCGAAGAGTTATTACGTGATACTTTCTTGACCGATGCAAGAGCATTAGTAGCAGAAGCAAGTCGCCAAGCAGGTGGAGCAATCGACCCAATTGCAACTTTCCGTGGAGCAAAAATAAGAAGCGGCTTGGTTGATAAAAGAGGGTTTGGTGTGGCTACGGGGTTGTAGAGTAGATTCATTTTGGCACAAGAAAAAGAGTATAAATGAGAGCTTTTCTTATAAATATCTTGATTGGCATAGTAGCAATTATTATTATTGCTTACTACTCTTTGAGCTCGGATGGAGGAGATATTATCTATATTTTTCTCACAATTGTGTTTTTTTGTATTCACTTCTTATTTCTTATACTTTCTAAAAGTGTGAATGAAAAAAAGTGGGCTTTAATAGGCGTTTTGGTTTGTGTTTTTATTTCTTTCATAGCTTTTTATTGTATCAATGAAGAAAAGAAACGAATACAACCAAGTGTCACTTTGTAATATGAACTTTAAACGCTGAAAGCGTTAAACTCGAATAGCCCCGATTGAAAAATCGGGGCTACGAAATGACATAGGAAAACCAACCCTTAAAGGGTTGAACAACATAAAAGTAAATTTAAGTTCAATCCTTTCAGGGTTAGTATTTTCTGACATATTTTCCTCGATTTTCAATCGGGGCTATTCATGTTGAACACCGTTGGTGTTTTTATTCGTGTGAAATTACCGAAACTAATATTCAGACCTTTAGAACTTAAAAATATGAAAGTAGCCTTATTTATACCTTGTTACGTTGACCAATTTTATCCGAATGTGGGTGTTGCAACTTTGCAATTATTAGAAAAATTGGGCGTAGAAGTTACGTTTCCGATGAAGCAAACGTGCTGTGGACAACCGATGGCCAATGGTGGTTGCGAGCAAGATTCTAAAGGTGTTTACGAACATTTTGTTGATATTTTTGCCGATTTCGATTATATCGTTACGCCGTCGGGAAGCTGTACTTATCATATCAAGAAACATTATGATATTATTGAGCAAACGCCCGCTGTTCAGAAAATCAGAAAATCAGTTTATGAATTGATAGATTTTATTGAAAATGTGCTGAAAATAGAAGAAATTCCTGTCGATTTCCCGCACAAAGTTGGTTTACATTTGAGTTGTCACGGTCAGCGTGGACTTCGACAAGCCAATGCTTCCGAAATTACGGGCGTGCGAGATGGACAGATTTCTAAACTTCTTCGTAAACTAAAAGGCATCGAACTCACCGAACTCGACCGTAATGACGAATGTTGTGGCTTTGGAGGAATGTTTTGTGTAACCGAAGAAGCTGTTTCGGCACGCATGGGACAAGACCGAATTTCTGACCATCTTCGTAACGGAACGAAGGTTTTGACGGGAGGCGACGTTTCTTGTCTGATGCACCTCGAAGGCATCGTAAAACGTCAAAACGCACCAATAAAAGTAATGCACATTGCCGAAATTTTGAACGGAAATCAACCATGAGCCACCAAAACCACCCAGAATTAGCCGAAGCTTTCAACAAAGATTTTGAGCGTACGACTTGGCACGACGAAACGCTTTGGTTTGTGCGTCAGAAACGAGATAAAGCGGTTTATCCAATTCCAGAATTTCAGGATTTACGCACACTTGCCTCCGAAATCAAAGACCATACGCTGAGTAATCTTGATAATTACCTTATCGAATTTGAGCAAAATGCTATTAAAAATGGTGTAAAGGTGCATTGGGCTGCCGATGCCGTCGAGCATAACCAAATTGTGATGGAGATTATCAAAAACTCATGCAAAGTTGAGGGAAGAAATCCCCGTTTGGTGAAAAGCAAATCAATGCTTACCGAAGAATGCCATTTGAATGATTTTCTAGAAAAAAATAATATTGATGTAGTAGATACCGACTTGGGCGAACGTATTGTGCAGTTTAGAAACGAACCTCCAAGCCATATTGTATTGCCCGCCATTCATCTCAAAAAAGAAGACGTAGGCGAAACTTTTTACGAACATTTGGGTACTGCTAAAGGTGAAAAAGACCCCCAAATTCTGACTGAAGCGGCACGTCAGCACCTAAGAGGAAAATTTGTAGCGGCCGATGTGGCTCTAACAGGCGTAAATTTTGCGATTGCCGAAACTGGTAGTTTTGTAGTTTGTACAAACGAAGGCAATGCAGATTTAGGCGTAAATTTGGCAAAAGTTCATATCGCATGTATGGGTATCGAAAAGATTATTCCAGATTTACATCATTTATCTGTTTATACTCGATTGCTCGCAAGAAGTGCTACTGGTCAGCCAGTTACAACCTATACTTCGCATTTTACAAAACCAGTCGAAGGAAAAGAAATGCACATCGTGATTGTGGATAATGGCCGAACGCAACAACTTGGTAGAGAGGATTTTAGAAGTTCATTAAAGTGTATTCGTTGCGGGGCTTGTATGAATACCTGCCCAGTTTATCGTCGTAGTGGTGGACATAGCTACGATTTTACAGTTCCAGGCCCAATCGGTGCGATTCTTTCGCCAAATATTGATTTGCATAAACATAAAAGTTTGCCTTTTGCTTCTACGCTTTGTGGTTCGTGTTCGGATGTTTGTCCAGTGAAAATTGATATTCACGTACAGCTTTACAAATGGCGACAAATTGTAGGGCAAGCTAACGAACTTCCTGCCGCAAAAAAGTGGGCAATGAAAGGCATGGCAAAGGTGCTTTCAATGCCAAAAGTATATGATTTAAGCGGAAAATTGGCTCGTGGAGCGTTGCGAATTTTACCACATGGATTGACGCACAACGAAAGTATGAATCCGTGGGCAAAAGCAAGGGAATTACCCGATGCTCCGAAGCAGAGTTTTAAGGAATGGTACGAGGAAAATAGACAATGAACAATTATTAATTACCAATTATCAATCGGACGTAGTTTCTCCGAGCGACCGTCGTTATTAAATTTAATTATTTGGTAATCAAGTATCTATGACCAGCAGAGAAAAAATATTAGCGAGTATCGCAAGCAATAAACCTTCATTGGTAACAATGCCAAATGTGCCAATTTTTGAAGGTGATGGAAGCGTTGAGCGATTCAAAAACGTATTGGAAAGTATAGGGGGGACGGCAGTAGAACTCACTACAAAAGCTGAATGCCAAGAAGCAATTGACAAATATTATCATGATTTAGTAAATGTAGCTTCTGATATTGTCAAAGCAAACGTTTCCATAAATCTTGATACAAATAAAGATATTTTGGAGCAAGTTGATTTGGCAGTTATTCAAGGAGAAATTGGGGTTGCCGAAAATGGCACAATTTGGGTGCCTGAAAGTAATATGCTAAATCGTGCCTTGCCGTTTATTACCCAACATTTAGTTTTGGTACTTGATAAACACAATATCGTTGCCAATATGCAACAAGCATACGACAAACTCGAAGGTGTTGGTAATTACGGTGTTTTTATAGCAGGGCCTTCAAAAACTGCCGACATTGAGCAATCATTGGTTATTGGAGCTCACGGTGCGAGGAGTATGATGGTGCTTATTTATTAATTTTAGTGCTGTATGCTTTAGGCTCTATGCTTTAAGCTTTTAAAATAACTCTTTTTGTATATAGCTTACAGCCTAGAGCTTACATCAAATAGCTTGTAGTTTTTTTCATTTCACCATCCAAATTTTCTTCAAAACTTCCATCAAATCATCACGATAATTGGCGGCAATTGGAACGGCTTCTGTATCTACCCAAACTTGATGACGTTCGATTTTTTTAACGTGATTGAGATTAATCACGAAAGACTTATGCACTCTAAAAAAATCAGATTTTGGCAGCATTTCGATGGCTTCGGTCATAGTCATGCGAGTGACAGTCTTTTTATCCGATTCCTTAAAAGTGAGATAATTACCTTCTGATTCTACAAATAGTAAGTTTTCGATGCTAATTCTCACCAAATCATAGCCATCTTTTACGAATAAATATGGAATTTTAGGGGCTTCTTCTTTGATATTCTCATAAGCTTTTTGGCAAGCCTTCATGAATCTACTAAAGTCAATAGGTTTCAAAAGGTAATCAAGGGCATTGATATTGAAAGCATCTACTGCATATTGTGAGTAAGCGGTTGTAAAAATTACTGATGTGTTTTTTGGTAAAAGTTGCGAGAAATCAAGGCCAGTGATATCGGGCATATTGATGTCAAGAAATACCAAATCACACGGATTTTTCTTTAGAAAATCCAATGCTTCCATGGCACTAACGAAAGTTTCTTGCAAATCAAGAAAAGTAACTTTTTTGGCGTGGGCTTTGATTACTTCCAGAGCCATTGGCTCATCATCTACGGCAATTGCTTTTAGCATTGAGTAGTTGTGGTTTATTTACTAAAGTATATTTTCTTCAAAAAAGTTATTAAATCCTTTGTTTCTCAATCCATCTTTCAAAATATTATCACGTGTCCAAAATTCTGCCTCTAATTCGAGCGAAAGTGCCACGTAAGTTGTATCGTTTTCATCAATATTTTTACATAAATGATAGGCTGTTAAAAAGTTTTCCGTACTGATAAGTTCTTCATTAAAGAAGTGAATCTTTTGCAAAACAGTATTCAGATAACTCAATACATCTTCTTCACTTGCTTTCGATTTTTGAACAATCCGATTTCTATGCTTGAATAGTTCAGTAATAAGATAATTTGGTGTATAAAATTGATAAGGAGAATCAAAGATTTTGGTACGAGTGCGAGAATCCTTTGTATAAATAGCAGCAAAAAGAATATTATGGTCAATGATAACTTTTTTCATGCTTCGGGTATGAATCTACTTTTGTTGTTTTTCCACCAATTATCATTAATTTCTTCACCTATTTCAAGAATAGATTCATCAAAATTAACTTTTCGTGCTAATTCTTCTAATTTCAGTCTTTCCAAGAATGAAAATAATATATCCTTATCCATCAATGATTTATCAATACTGATGATATAACGGTCGGGGCTAGTTTGCACTTCTATTGCATTCATACATGATTTATTTTATGTGAAGTTACACATTTTTCGATTTACTTCAAATTCACTTCCAACGAAACCTCAAAGATATTATTTTCACTGGAAATTTTTAATGTATGTTTGTGTGGATAGTTGAGGGAAAGGCGACGTTGCGTGTTTTCGATGCCCGTCGAAGTGCCGACTTCGAGTTTGTCAAACTGTTTGATAATACTATTTCGGCATGAAAAACTGAGTTTTTGGTCTTTAATTTGAAATTTCAAGTCAATAAAACTTTCTTGAGTAATACTGATGCCGTATTTGAAAGCATTTTCGATATACGGAATCACCAAAAGTGGAGCAATTTGAGTCGGTTGTTCGTCGAAATCAATGTTTATATTTATCTTGATATTATCTCGCTTCGGGATTCTCATTTTGTTTAATTCAACAAAATCGTACAGAAACTGTACTTCTTTTTCAGCTGAAATTCGTTCGTTTTTTGTGCCTTCAACCACGTGTCGCATGATACTCGATAGCTGTTGAATACCTTCGGCAGTTTTTGGGCTTTCTTCAACAATGGCCGTTCCGTAGAGGTTATTTAGCACATTAAACAAAAAATGAGGGTTTATTTGGGCTTTTAGTGCTGAAAGTTCAACTTTTGTTTTCTGAATCGCCATTTCTCGTAATCTTTTGTGAGAATCTGAAACGTATTGAACGACTGAGTATATAACCGAAAAACCTATCCAAAGATTAGTTATGAAAATATGTAAACCAAGTGGCTCGGATTTTACACCAAATGAATTAAGTAAGATTATAAAAATAAAAAAATAGAAAAAAATCAGTACAACAAAGTAAAAAAACTTGCCTTTATGGCCTTCATCAACGAAAAGGTTTTTGAAAAGAAATTGAAAATTAAATTCAGCAATGAGTATTGTTGTACCCAACAAACTGAAAACAAAACTTTTTGAACCCAAAATGGCAGCGGCTAAATAACCTAATTTATACCATCGAGAATAATTTTGTAAACCAACCTTAGCTTTGGTGGCTTTCAAGAAATCATCAATAACCGTCGAAAAAGGATGAGAAATGCTGAAATACCAAATCGTATGAGCCAAACTTAAAGCTGTCAGAAC
>JAFEIL010000167.1 GCA_017495105.1 Emticicia sp.
CGTCAATAATATTCATCGGGGGTAAACCCAAAATTTGCTCAATTGTACGTAATAATGAAGTTTGGTTATAATTGGTGTGTATGGTTTTCTGTAAACGAGAATAATTACTTATCACATAACCTGTCGTACGATAAGCACTCACATGGTCCCAGCCCGCTTGCGAGTCGTCTTCACTGATAAAAATTACTGTTGAATCAGCAAAGCGGCTTTTCATAATTGCTTCAACGATGCGTCCGACTGCCAAATCATTATCAGCCACCATGGCTCTCGGGGTTGGAAACTTAGGATTCATACCCGTAGTGTGGTCGTTGGGCAAAGACATAATCATTAAATTTGGTAGTGTTCCGTTAGGGTTTGCTTCGGCTGCTTTCAATTCTTTCAAAAACGCATCAGCTCTCATTTGGTCACTGATTATCTCATTATCGCACCCAGGAAAATCAGTCGCTAAAATTGGTCGAACTCTCGAAATGGTTGTTGTGTTTGTGTACGGAAAAGTCTCACCTTTTTGCTGTAAATCATACAAACTAAACCAATTATATTTTTTTTCGTCGAACTCACAAGTACAGGCTTCTCCGTAGATTCTGACACTCTTTCCGTGGTCGAGGGCATTATTCCAAATTAAACCTTTTTTGTTATACACCAAAGCATCATATAATACATGTGGGTAACTACGAAACCACGCTCTTACGCTCTTTTCGGTATAATCAGTGACCATTCCAGCACTTGCCCAATGATGTCCTTCGGCCGAAGATTTTCCCGAAACATGATAATTATCCATCAATAAATATTCACGTGCGATACTATGCTGATTTGGCGTAATGCTATCGCCAAAAATACACAACGAAGCCATGCCATCTCCTTCTTTCATATCTCCTAAAACTTGGTCATAGGTGCGATTTTCTTTGATGATATACAACACATGTTTAAATACCGAAGGCTCTCCGATTCGCTCAGGCACTGGTCGAGGAGCGATATTTTTTCGGGGTAATAATTCGGCTAATTTTACTCTCTTGTACAAACTCTGATTTTTTACTTTTTCGGTAAAAACTTTAAGTTTTGCTTCATCAGGCAACGGAATAAACGAAATTGAAGCCAACTGTTTATGTGAATTATATGCTTTGTCGGCTTTGATAGCATCTTTCAATTTGTGGGCGACTCTCGCTCCAACAGCTTCGAGATTAGTCACATATAATTCGCCTGCATTGACTACAATTCCCGATGGATAAGCCTGCGTTGGAATATAGCCTTTTACAAAACTTTTTCCAGTTCCTTGGCTATTGACATTTTTTCCAAGTGAAACCACCGCAATTGCATTGTCCATGCCATTGGCAACATACAGCAACGTACCCGACTCATCTAAAACTAAAGCATTGGGAGTGCTCCCGATGAGTGCTTCGTTATCTTTGAAAAGTCCAACGTATATCGAATCAATTACTTGCAATTTTTGGGCATCAATAACCGAAACATGGTCGCTATTTCCATTGGCAATATAAACAAACTTTTTATCGGGACTTGCCACAACTGCATTTGGGTGCAAACCAACATTGATTTCTTTGATTGGTTGCCCTGTATTTATATCAAAAACCGACACCGTCCCTCTTGAAATCGCTCCTGTTTGTGGATTTATGTAAGCACTTCCCCACGGTATGCCTGCAGTTTCTTTTCCATCAATAGGATTGGTTATTGGGCCAGCCCAGTTTGTTACAAAAGCCTTATTATCAACGATTTTCAAACCATAAGGTGCAACACCCGTGGTCTTCGACCAAACAACTTCACCGTTACTTACCTTCAATTTTACTATTTGGTTGTTGCCATTTAGTACTGTGTAAAGAAATAACTCGCCGTATTCATTTTTTATTTCTACTTCGTTAGGCAAAGCCACCGTAGCGGGAGCTTCGGCCTTAAAGCTGAATGCCTTGATAAACTTAATTTCTTTGCCTGTCCAAGCAGCTTGCATCACGTACGAATTCGGTGCGTCTCGGCCACCTGCTCCCCAAAAAATATAAACTGAATCTTTGACGGACACGGCCTTAATCCCCGAAAAAGAGCTCATATTGCTTTTATACTGTGGGGTTTTATCATAACTCCAACGATTGACCAAAACGTGGGTTTTGCTATCAAAAACCGCCAAACCGTATCGGTCTTCAACTACAACCAAAGCCGTATTTGGAATCATCACCAAATCAAGACTGTGATTTTCGAGATCGGGATTCCCGAAATTCACCGATTCGCCTGCACCATCAATGATGCGGTTATAGGGCATCAAATAAGGAGAGTTTTCAGCAAAAAGAGTGGTATCATCATAGCGGAATGACGATTGATTGACAGCCGTGTAGGTGTCTTTTTTTGTAGATTTACAACTCAAAAAATTAACAATTATGAGTGTAGAAATCGCAAAAATGAGTAGTTTATTTTTTTGCATAACGACGTGAAAAATGAATAATTCTCAAAAATAAGCAACAAACGCCAATACTTTCGACTTTTGAGATTAAGGAATGTTTATTAAAGATACAAATAACCAAAAATTAAGCTCTCAAATTTCACAAAATCTCATTATATTTGACTGATTCAAACTAAACCTAAAACATGAAAAGCCTCATCAAAACCCTGCTTTTTTCTATCATTAGCATCGCTGCCTTGGCTCAAACAATTAATATCAAAATCCTACAACAACCCGTTGAGGTTTATAAAGATAAGTGGGGAGTTTCGCATATTTATGCCCAAAATGAGCATGATTTATTTGTAACACAAGGCTACGTGGCAGCCTCAGACCGACTTTTTCAGCTCGAAATGTGGCGAAGACAAGCCACAGGCACAATGGCCGAACTCCTAGGTGAGCGAGAACTAAAGCGTGATATTGGCACAAGATTATTTAAGTTTAGGGGAAATCTAAACGCTGAACTGCAACATTATCATCCACGAAGCAAGCTAATCATTGAGGCTTTTGTGGCAGGAATAAATGCCTACATTGCCGAAGCAAGACAAAAACCCGAAGACCTACCTTTTGAATTTAAGCTCCTCAATACATTACCCGATTTTTGGACACCTGAAGTGGTTATTAGCAGACATCAAGGGCTTTTGAGCAACATAGAGGATGAAATCAATAATGCTCGACTCGTAAAAATTATAGGGGCAGATAAAGTGCGAGAATTATCATGGTTTCATCCCAAAAACTCAGATAACGAACCCAACCTCGAACTCGACAAAATTCTTGATAATGATGTACTTTTTGAGCACATTTTAGAATATTATGAAGCATTTAGAGCTCCATTAAAATTCCCGAAAACTGAGAATAAAGTCAGTTTGCTTGATGATTTTCAGGATTGGTACAAAGACGAAAAAGACAATGTTGGCTCCAATAACTGGATAGTTTCGGGCAAACTTACCGAAAGTGGCTACCCAATGTTGGCCAATGACCCGCATCGAGCTCAATCGACGCCTTCGTTGCGTTATTGGGTGCATTTAAACGCTCCCAATTGGAATGTTATTGGTGGAGGCGAACCAACCTTACCTGGAGTTTCTATTGGCCATAACGAATATGGTGCTTGGGGATTGACCATTTTTGAAACCGATAATGAAGACTTGTACGTTTACGAAACCAACCCTAAAAATCCCAATCAGTATAAATACAAAGGTCTTTGGGAAACCATAAAAGTTATTTCGGATACTATTAAAGTCAAAGGGCTAGCCCCAAAAATAGTTCAGCTAAAATATACCCGACACGGGCCAGTTGTTTTTGAAGATGCCAAAAATAATCATTTGTATGCCGTTAGGGCGGGTTGGCAAGAAGTGGGTTGTGCTCCTTATTTGGCCAGTTTACGCATGAATCAAGCGAAAAGCTGGGAAGAATTTCGTAAAGCGTGTACGTTTAGTCGTATTCCGGGCGAAAATATGATTTGGGCAGACAAAAAAGGACACATCGGCTGGCAAGCGGTGGGAATTTCACCAATTCGTAAAAATTGGTCGGGCTTAGTGCCTGTTCCGGGCGATGGCCGCTATGAATGGGGTGGTTATTTGCCCATCGAACTTTTACCCAATAAGTTTGACCCAATTGAAGGCTTTGTTGCCACTGCCAATAATAATCTGACCCCCAATAATTTCCCGAATCGAAATGCTATCGGTTGGCGATGGGCTCATCCTGTCAGAGCCAATAGAATCGAAGAGGTATTGAGTTCTGGTAAAAAGCACACATTAGAAGAGTTTGCTTTGCTACAAAGCGACAATGTTTCGCTCACGGCTCGTGTGTTAGTTCCGATGTTAAAAAGATTGCCAATTGATACACAATACCGCAGTCTAAAATCAAAACTCGAAAACTGGGATACTTTTGAACTCAGTCCAGAATCGACCAACGCCACGCTTTATGTTGAATGGGAAAGTTTATTACAAAAGGCTGTTCATAAACTGGCAGTTCCCGAAAAAGCCCAAAAATACATGAAAACAATTCCAACCAAACGCCTAACCGATTGGCTCGTAACTCCTCCGCCATTTTTGGGGGCAAATCCATTGGCAAGTCGAGATTCGTTATTGATTACGTGTTTCAAAAAAGCAGTTGAAAATATTACGGCAAGATTGGGAAAAGATGAAAGTGAATGGCAATATGGCCAAGCTAAAAATAAGCATATTAAACTGACGCATGCACTTTCGGATTGGGTAACAGACCCCGCTTTGAAAGCAAAAATTAATCTTGGTCCAATTCCTCGTGGTGGTTATGGCGAAACTGTCAATAATTCAAGCAATAATCTGAACCAAACGCACGGAGCATCTTTTAAAATAATTGTTGATACCGAAAATTGGGACAGAACTTTGGGTATCAATAACCCAGGTCAATCAGGCGACCCACGCTCAGAGCATTACGGAGATTTATTTAATTTGTGGGGAACGAGCGGTTATTTTCCAGTATATTTCACGAAATCTAAAATTGTTGCCGTTTCGGAGAAAGTTTTGATGTTGAAGCCGTGAATATAAAAAGAGCCGTAAAACAAAAATATTTTACGGCTCTTTTTCAACCCAATATCTCCTTCGCAACTCTTTCACCTGAGCGAATCGCTCCGTCGATGTAGCCATTCCACACATCAGAGGTTTCTGTGCCTGCCCAATGAATATTTCCAACTGGCTCACGAAGTGCTTTTCCGAGCGATGTCCACGCTCCCGTAGGCATTAGGCCTGCGTAACAACCACGAGTAAATTCCTCAGCCGCCCAACTATGATCGATGTAAGCAATCGGATTTCGTGCTTTTTCACCGTAAAATTTAGCAAAAGAATCTAAAATCGACGCTTTTCGTTCTTCTTCCGATAGATTCGAAAATGCTTTTGCTTGATTGCCCAACACAAAACCCATCATTATTCCTTTGCTTCCATCTTTAGGCGAATTATCAAAAGTTACGGTCGTAAAACCCTCATTAGTAGCCGATAAGCCATTTAAGCCCGCTTCTCGCCAAAAAGGTTTGTCATAAATCGCATACGTTTTCCAAACAGTTCCCATTGGCATTCGTTGCGTAAGTTGCTCACGATTGGCAGGCATGAGCGGAAAATAATTGATTCGACCAGCCAAGGTTGGCGGAATTGCGACGACCACTTTTTTTGTCAAAAACTCAAACCCATCGCCTTTGACGTTTACAATATCGTTTTCTTGAAAAATACTCCTTACAACCGAACTTAATCTGATTTTATCTTTGAAAGTTTCGGCCAAACACAAAGCAGGCTGCGAGGCTCCGCCCAAAATCCGCTCTTCTTGAGCTCCATTTTTTACATTCATCAAAGTATCTAAATCTCGACCAGATTTTGTGTAGAAAAGTGCATGTAGCATCGAAACCTCATTGGGGTCGGCTGCCCAAATTGCTTCGGCAGCAAGCTTGAACATAATTTTAGCAGTCTTGAAATTCATCTGCTTGTCCATCCAAGTGGCCAACGTCATTGAATCATAGTATTCCGCATTGGGCGACTCCCAAGGTTTTTCTAAATCAATGGTTTTTGACAGTTTATTCATTCGCTTGATGGCAAAATCTAAACTTAACAACGAACCAATCTGTAATGGAGGAATCAGACCTTTGTAGCGTTTTAATTTACCATTAAAAAGCAAGGTGCTTTTGCCTTCATCATAGGTCGGAAAGGTCTGCACACCAAATTCTTTTGCCAAAGCATAGATTTTGTCTTGTGTAGGACCAACCCAAGCCGCTCCTAAATCTAAATATGTTCCATCTTCGTAATATTTCGTATAAACTCGTCCTCCGACCCTATCACGAGCTTCGAGCAGTAAAACATCTTTTTCGGCTTTGAGGAGCTCACGGGTAGCGGTCAGACCAGCATAGCCCGCCCCAATGACAATAGCATCATAGATTTTCATTTTTTAGAGGAGGTTGAATTTTGTATAATTTACAAAAAAGGTCACAGAGTAAGCCTAAGTTTTGCACAGTGTTTCACAAAGTTTTTTTACTATTTCGTGAAACATGTAAAAACTCTGAGTAACGCTTTGACCCAAAAATAAAACTTTGTTTCCTTAAAATCTTTTCAAAACCAACTCACTCACCGTTTGTCCAATTGAGAGCGAAGAAGTTGCCGCTGGCGATGGTGCATTACAAACATTGATAGCTTGCTGATTCTCGAAAATGGCAAAATCATCTAGCAATCCACCTTCACGGTCGCAGGCTTGAGCTCTCACACCTGCAGGACCCGCCACGAGGTCATCTGACTGAATTTCGGGAATTAATTCCTGCAAAGCCTTCGTAAATGCAGCTTTCGAGAACGAACGATACATTTCGCCCAAACCAGTTTGCCAATATTTGGCCGCCACTTTTCTAAATCCTGGCCAAGCGAGGGTTTCAAACAATTCGCCAAAATGAATATCCAATTTTTTATATCCTTCTCTACGGAAAGCTAAAACTGCATTTGGCCCCGCCTCAACGCCACCATGAATCATACGAGTAAAATGTACACCCAAGAATGGGAAGTTAGGGTCTGGTACAGGATAAACAAGGTTTTTTACGAGATATTGCTTTTCGGGCTTTATCTCAAAATATTCTCCTCTAAAAGGCGTAATTCTGAGATTATTGGCACGCTCATCGGTCATTTGTCCAACTTTATCGGAATATAGACCCGCACAGTTGACGACCAATTTTGTTTCGTAAGTATTCTTTGACGTTTTTATTACCGAAATCCCACTTTTTGTAGAAATACCTTCAACTTTTTCATTGAAAGCTATTTCTCCTCCCAGTTTTTGGGTTTTTGCTAAGTATTTTTTACAAACATCTGTATAATCAATGATACCAGTTTGCGGCACAAAAAAGCCTTTTAAACCTTTCACGTGCGGTTCGTATTCTTTGATTTCTTCGGCATTCAACATCTTGAAGCCATCCAAACCATTTTGTTTACCACGCTCAAAAAGTCCGTCAAGAATTGAGATTTGTTCGTGTTTCGTAGCCACCACAATTTTTCCGCAGAGATCATATTTTATGTCTTCTTTTTGGCAGAAATCAAGAAGCATATCGTAGCCTTTTATACAATTAGTAGCTTTCAAACTACCAGGTTTGTAATAAAGCCCTGAGTGAATCACGCCGCTATTATGGCCGGTTTGATGTTTTGCCACTACATCTTCTTTTTCGATGATGAGCAATTTCAAACTCAGATTTTGTTCTTTTATTCGCAAGGCAGTTGCCAAACCAACTATTCCTCCACCGATTACTGTTACATCGTAAATCATTTCAATTATCAGTTATCAATTATCAATTATCAAGAAAAACGATTAAAAATCAATTTCTACTATAACAAAACAACCTTGTTCATTTAAAAAGTACAATTTTTCTTGGCGTTTTGAATTACCAAACTTAAATTTGTACAAATTTAACAACAACATTCAGACATGAAAAAGTTTAGTGTTTTATTATTTGCAGTAGCAGCGGTTTCGTTGGCTTCATGTGATTATCAGAAAACCAATCGTATTGAGCAAAAAGACGTTCGTCAAGGTGATGAGTGGGTATATGGTGTAAGTCCAGATTCAGCAGCACGTCAATTAAAAAATAAATATACAGCTAATCCTGAACTTGAAAAACGTACACAAGCGATTCAAGACAAATTATTTGGTGCAGGAAAATCAAGTGCTGGTGCTTAATTACCTCAAATGATTTTAGCTTACAGTAGGCGGGTTACAGTTTATTATTGCATTTGCGTGCTCCATATTCTGTAATATGCCTATTTTTATTTTTTTAATATCTCAATGATGCCCAAATTTCATTAAAAAGAAACATCAATAAATGAACATAGCACTCGTAACAGGTTCGGCAGGTTTGATTGGTAGTGAATCAGTTGCCTTTTTTGCCGAAAAATTTGATTTGGTAATTGGCATCGATAATAACCTTCGTTCGTATTTTTTTGGAGCAGAGGCTTCTACCGATTGGAACCGTAAAGGTTTAGAAGAAAAATATAGTAATTATCGCCATTACAAAGCAGATATTCGCTCGGAAGAAGAAATCGGAAAAATTTTTGAAGAATATGGTGCTGATATTAAGCTCGTTGTGCATACGGCCGCACAGCCAAGCCATGACTGGGCTGCCCGTGAACCCTTTACTGACTTTACGGTAAATGCCAACGGTACGCTTGTAATGCTCGAATCGACTCGTAAATATTGCCCAGAGGCGGTATTTATCTTTACTTCGACCAATAAAGTTTATGGCGATACCCCAAACTATTTGCCATTGGTAGAATTAGAAACTCGTTGGGAAATCGACCAAAATCATCCATATTTTGTAAATGGTATCGACGAATTGATGTCAATCGACCACTCAAAGCATTCAGTTTTTGGTGCATCTAAAGTTGCAGCTGATGTAATGGTTCAAGAATACGGCAGATATTTTGGCATGAAAACCGCAGTTTTCCGTGGTGGGTGTCTGACAGGACCAAACCACTCAGGAGCTCAATTACACGGTTTCTTGGCTTATTTGATGAAATGTGCCATTACGGGAAATCATTATACGATTTTCGGTTATAAAGGAAAACAGGTTCGTGATAATATTCATAGCTGGGACTTAGTGAATATGTTTTGGCATTTTTACCAAAACCCTCGTGCGGGCGAAGTTTATAACGCTGGCGGTGGACGCTTCTCGAACTGCTCAATGCAAGAAGGAATTGCGATTTGTGAAGAAATCACAGGCAATAAAATGAGCTTTAGCTACGCCGATGATAATCGTAGTGGCGACCATATTTGGTATATTTCTGACCTTACGAAGTTCAAAAATCATTACCCAGAATGGACATGGAAATATGACTTAAAAACTACACTTACACAGATGTACGATAACATCAGTAAGCGAGTGTAGTGAATTAGAAGGATATTTAAATATCAAAAAAGCCCAAGTATATGCACAATTCAGTGCTTTATTTGGGCTTTTTTTTGAATAAAACTCAAATAATGGATACAGATGATAGATTTTACGTATTTTAGTTTTCTATCTAAGATTTTATGTATTTTTGCACTTTATTCCATCATTATTTTGGCAATAAAGTTTGAATCTGTTAATTTTTGAAAACCTCAATCAATGAAGCTAAGCGTTGTAATTCCCGCCTATAACGAAGAAGAAAGTATCTCAGAAACCCTCAAAAGTTTATATGCTACTTTAAAGAAATATGATATTCCGCACGAAATTTGGGTAACAAACGATAACTCTAAAGATAATACTTTGGGAGTTTTGCAGGAATTACAGAAAGAAATGCCAACGCTGGTTTTCGAAACAAACAAAGGGCCAAATGGCTTTGGATATGCTGTTCGCTATGGTTTAGAGCGTTTTTCGGGCGATTGCGTGGCGGTTTTCATGGCTGATATGTCGGACGACCCAGAGGATTTGGTAAAATACTACAAAACCATGCTCACCGATAATGTCGATGCGGTTTTTGGTAGCCGTTGGATTAAAGGTGGAAAAGTCATTGACTACCCAGCCGTAAAAAAAATCATTAATCGAGTAGCCAATTTTATCATTAAAATGGTGATTGGCATTAAGTACAACGATACTACCAATGCATTTAAACTTTACAAACGTGAAACAATGGAAGGGCTGAAACCTTTTCTTTCCCCACATTTTAACTTGACAGTTGAGCTTCCACTGAAAACCATTGTTCGTGGATATTCTTATAGCGTGGTACCAAATAGCTGGACGAACAGAAAATACGGCGAGTCGAAACTTAAAATCAAAGAAATGGGTAGCCGTTATTTCTTTATTTTAGTTTATTGTTTTGTAGAAAAATTCTTCTCTCGTGGAGATTATATGAAGAAATAGAAAGTTTACAATTATCGCACGACTGATATAAAACGGTCGTGCTAGGCTATTATTCCACACTTTTTTGACTGTCGGGGCATAACAAAAAAATCTAATGCAGGACCAAAAACGCTTATCGAAAACACTTTTCTATCTTATTTTTTCGATTCCTTTTCTTATTTTTTTTCAAATTCTATGGTCGTATGCTTTGAATGTACCCTTCGAAGATGAACACGGCATTTTGCGAAATCTCTACGATATTGGCTTAAAAACTAACTTAAAGGAAAAATTTAAAATCTTAATTGCACCTTGCAACGAGCATTCGATTATTATTTCAAAAATATTTTTTGGCTTACACCTTTGGCTTTTAAAAAGTATCAATTTTAAAAACCTGATGTTTGTTGGTAATCTTATCTTCTGCTCTATTTTTATTTTCTTCTTCAAATTACTTAAACAACACAAAGTTTCTATTTGGGCTTTATTACCAATACCTTATATTTTACTTTCAGCACACATTTATGAAAATAGCCTTTGGGCAATGTGTGCATTTGAAAACAATGATGTCGTTGTTTTTCTGTGCTGGTCCATTTTCTTGATTTTCAGCATCACACCGAGCAAAACTAAATTTTATTTTGGTCTATTTTTATTGGGTTGTGCCTTGATTTGCAATGGTAACGGAATTTTAGCTTTCGTGATTGCTGGTTTAGGGCTTGTTTATCAACGACGCTGGCAAGAATTAATCATTGTCGTGGCTACATTATTAATAATGAAGTTTGTCTTTTTGTCGGGTAGCCAATACAAAACCCCGAATTCTATAATGACAACCATTTCAAGTTTTAGTGTTTTGGTTGGCGGTTTTCTAAAAACTAGTTCACTTAATATAGTTATTAAACTGATTGGATTTGGAGTGATACTAACTATTAGCGGTGCAGCACTATCGTATGTTTTTAAGAGGAAAAAAGACATTTTTGAGTTAAATATTATATTTATTGCTTTGTTTTGCCTCGGAACACTATTTGCGGTTGCCCTCTTTAGGGATGTCGTGAGTTCAGATTTCCCGGACCGTTACCGACTCTATCCTCAATTATTATTGGTATGTATTTACTTATTGATAATCAAACAATTACCATTGTATTTCAATCGTATTGTAGTGTTTTCTAGTATTTTTGGCATTTTTTATTTTGTATATTCATACTATATTTCGTTCCCTTATCTTCTGCAAGGTTACCAAAAAAGACTTTTATCGTCGGTTAATATGGCTCATAATGGCTCAACTTTAAATGGTTCTTTTTATCGTCTATATTTTGACCAAACCATTAGTTTTTATCAGAAAGCGGGTACTTACAATTTCGAGCAACCTATTTTCGACATAAAAAATGCCACAATTAGCACAGATAAAATCAATCTTAGTGCCGAAGAGTCAAAGCAGGGCTTTATCTTATATTTTAAAGATATAAACACCCAAAAAGTAAATAAAGAGCATGGTTATTATATAAGTTTAAAAACACTTGATAATAAATTTTATTTTTTACCGCTCTATCACACCCGAAATTCGTTGAGGCAAATATTTTCAAGTAAGCAATACTTAAGCAATGATTTCTTTGGAATGATTACTCATGCCGAAATTCCTGCTGACACCTACCAAATAGGTCTCATTTCAACTTTAGATGCTTCTGTGAAATATTTCAAGACCGATATAATTGTAAGTACCCGCAAAGTTGGTTATCAGCAATAATTAAAAAGGAGATGTTGAAATTAAAAAGTTTGATAGATAAAAGTTAAAAGATGATATGATGAAACGAATTTTAAATTGGCCAATCAATAGTTCATGGCTAATTATAAGCTATTTAGTATTGCTGATAGTTTTACTTTTTCCTTATTATCAGATTTCAAATATACCAACTGTAGGCATTGATAATTCTTGGAGAATTGCATTAGAGATGGCTTATCAAAAAGGTTTGATTTTTGGGAAAGATATTATTTATACCTATGGACCACTTGGCCGATTTACCCAACGCATTTCAATTGCAACGAGCAATTTTCAGTTTTTCCTTTTTGATATTTTCTGCTTCGGAAATGTGGGGTTTTTGCTGTACTACTTATTACCCAAACCACTCAAATTATACCAATTACTCATACATTTTGGTCTGTTCTTACTTTTATCTTCCATTTATGGCGAGTGGCAGAGTTTTTTACTTTTCTACGTTAGTATTTTTTCGGGGCTTTTATTTCTGAAAAAACAAAATCAATGGTTTCTTGTCCATGCGATTGCGATGGGTGTAATCAATTTCTACATCAAAGCAAATTATGGCGTTATCGCTCTCGGATTTGTCTTTATTCTATTGTGTTATGCCTTTTTCTCGAAACGATTGTCGCTCCAAAATTTACTTTTATATTTCTTCGGAAGTATGATTTTTTTGATATTACTGGCTTTTTTATTGAAAACAGATCTTGTAGCTTACTTTTTTTCCAGTATCGAAATCATCAAAGGTTATAACGAATCACAGTCTTTTTTTCCTGCAGATAGACTTCGAGCAGTGGCAGCTTCATATAGTATTTTTGTGTTATTTATATTGGTTTTTTTGGCGTTTATCTTGCAAAAACTGCTAAAAAAAGATTTTTCTATACCTACTCTAGATTCTTTTTTTGTGCTGGGTTGCGTGGGCGTTTGCTCGTTTGTACTTATAAAATATGCTTTTGTGCGAGCTGACGACGGCCACCTAATGTCGTTTGTTCGTAGTGTAAGTTTGCCTTTTTTACTTTTATGCAGTTTTACTACTGAAAAATGGCTTAAAATAAGCGGTTGGTGTTTAGTTTCGCTCAATTTGATAAGTTATCTTGTTTTCTATCAGTCAATTTATGGACAATTATCAATTTCTATAATTGATAATTTGCGAACAAAAAGCTTCATTCTGCCAGAATATTTTAAGGATATTTCAAAAAAAAATATGCCTCACTACAACTTTACCTACCCTAAAGAAGTCTTAGAAATAATTGGCGATAAAACCGTAGATTTAGTACCCAACGAAACCTCGGAAATTTACCTCAACAAGCTCAATTATAATCCTCGTCCGGTTATTCAATCTTATCAGGCGTATAATGCGTATTTAGACAGGAAAAATCAAGAAAAATATTTGTCGACTACTGCACCCGATTTTGTAATTTTTGGCATAGAAAGCACTGATAATAAATATGCGATTGGCGATGAAACCATGACATTATTGGCACTTTTACAACATTATGAACCAATAAAAATATGGAATAATCATTTATTATTGAAGAAGAAATCTCACATCAAAAGTTTAAAGTTAGTCAAGCAGTCAAGCACAACTTGGGAAATGGGAAAAAGTTTCCCCCTAAATTCAGTAATTGAGGCCGATTCTTCTAAGCAAAAGCTACTTTCTATTATTAAAGTGAAAACCACATACAACTGGTTTGGCAAATTACTAAATTTGTTGTTCCAGCCACCGCACCTAAATATGGAAATTGCAACGAGCAAAGGAGAAAAAACAATTTATCGAACCGTACCGATTTTACTGAATAAAGGTCTGATTGTGAATGCAAAAATGGATGATGTAGCGGAAGTAAAGCAGTTTTTTGAAACAGGTTTTGTTGAAAATAAGGGTATGCAAAGCGTAAGATTTGACGAAATTCTGAGAAGAAAAGCGGGATTTGACAAGAAAATTGAAATTTTAGAGGAATTTTACGAGTTAAAATAAAGACCTTATGAAGCATTTACGAATGTTCTTTGCCATTTTTTTTAGTTTAGTTTTTTGGCCTAATCAAACGACTGCTCAAAAATATGTCTGTCAGGGAATTGGAAATCTGAGCGATGACCCCAACCATGCCCTTTCTGTGATGAACAAGTTGGTTGGTGTTGGTTGCAATTCAGCGATGCTAACTGTATGGTGGGAAAGGGTTTATCCACAGTCAAACTCTAAACCTAACTGGGTTCAACTTGATAATCAGATGAATCATGCGATTAATAAATTAGGAATAAAAGTAGTGATTCGCATACATCTTGGACGCAACTATGGCCTTACGAAGGGCTTTTGGGACGAAGAAGAAGCAGTCAAAGATTTTCGAGGGAAAGTTCTTACTAATTATTATGACAATAATCACTTTAGCTTTGCCCATCAGCCATCGATTGATAAAGCCAAAGAATTTGTAAAAGAAGTCTGTGAGCGTTATAAAAACTATCAAAAGGCTGGTAAAATAATTTTTATTACCGTAGTAAATACCCCACAACAAGAGTTAGGATTTACCTTTCAGAATCAGCAATGGCCAGAAAAAGAATACATTGCTGTTTTCGACCACTCAAAGTGGGCAATGATTAGATTTAAAGATTGGGCAAGGGAGAAATATACAACCATTCGCACACTAAATACTTACTGGGGAACAAATTATAAAAGTTTTCTTGAAGTAGAGCCCTATGTAAATTGGTGGAATGTCAATGATTCATTCAGAGGTCGTCGTGGAAAAGACTGGTATGTTTTTCGTCACCAAATGATAAAAAATTATTATGACCAACTCATCCGAACCATTAAGACCGTTGAGCCATCCTACAAAGTAGCATGTGAGTACGGAGGAATAGCCGATAACCTTACTTTACTCCGCAATACTTTTGGCTTTAAAGATTTATCTGACAATGCCGATATCATCAAGACATCTACTGAGGGCTTACAAGGAGACCTCCTTTTTAGCAATACCAAACCAAACCAAAAAGCCTACACAGAAGTAGCGTTTTTTGACCTACCAACCTCAGAAGACCTCAAAAACTACGTAAAACGTGCAGTCAGCTATAATTGTGAGTTTATAATGTTAGGCATTGAATATGATAATCAAGCCGAATATGACAAAATACTACCTGCTTTTCAAGAGGCAATCAAAAGTATCAATACAGTAAATACTCCAATAATATATACTGATTCGGTAAAATATCGCCTTTCCCAACTCACTGACAGCCGAGAATTAGTCATCAATGATTGGAAAACAAGTTCGGATAATGGAAGAAAAAAAGTAAAAGTAATTTTGGAGGAAGATTTAATCATTGAAAACAAAAAAATTGAAAACCCTTTACCTGATATTGTTGAGACAACACCGATAGGTACGCCGCCCGTCATAACGCCGAGTAATCTCCCGAATCAACTTCCACGAGAAAATATCAGTCAATACACCAAAGAGGTTGTTGTAAATCAGAATTTTCAGTTTAGAATCCCCGAAAATTTATATTACGATACCGATGGTTTTATTGCTTACATCGAAGTGATTGAAGCTCCAAAATGGATAGAATTCAATCGTTTTGAGTTGAATTTTTACGGAAAAGCTCCATATTTAGGTAAATTTAAAGTAAAAGTCAGGGTTTATGATAATTTAGGTGGAATGCTAGAATCGGCTATTTTTGTAGATATTGTTCCGCCAATTATTGATTTTGAACTCATTAAAGGAGATTATTTCGACGTTCCAATTGAGCCTTGGGGGCCTGTTTACAACAAGCGTACACTTTATTTAGATGCCCTTCCCGACTTAGTCAATATACTTGCTCGCTGTAATCTCGATTCAGTTAATATGATTTTTGAACTAAACGGACCCTATAAATTCAAACGTGGCTCTGATAAATTGCCTTACAATCTTTTTGGTGAAGGTCGAGGTATGAAGTTTCCCGTTGGCACTTACTCGCTTAGTGCCAAAGCCTATAAGCAAGATTCGGTGATTTCGTCTAAGTCAATTCAGTTTTTTGTTAAAGCATCAACCAATTCTTCTGCTAATATTATTGGCGATTGGAATGCTTATCCGATTCCATTTCAACAAATTTGCAACGTCAAGATTCCTGAAACCGAAGATGTAGAAAAGCTAAATTTTGCCTATTATACGATGGCAGGAAAAAAACAGACTATCCAAAAAGAACACATCAATATTGTAGAAAAAACAGCCTATCTTGATTTAGGTAATGCTGAACTACCAACAGGAAATTATATTTTAGAAATTAGCCGTGGTACAGAAGTAATAAAGACCATCAAAGTTAGTAAAAACAATTAATATTTTCGTAGGAACATCCAAACTTGACGTTCCTACTAAAATACCTATTCAACTGAATATCAAATCTTTAACATAGAAAAAAAACAAAGTCTGGACAATCGCCCATGCCACTGCACTGATGAACATTTGTAAAAGAATTGCTTTTTTATCATAGCGAAAAGCCATACTCAATGCCGCTCCAACTGGCGGTGTAAACAAGAGTGGCGTAAGAAAAGCAATACCAGCTAAACCGAATTTTTGTCGAATTTTAACACCATAGCGAGTCATTTTTGTAAACTTTTTTGGCTTATCTTTACGAAATAAATTTCTGATAAAATCGCCCGAAAAAACGATTAGAGAAACCGTAATCATCATCCCTACAACAGAGCAGATAGCTGTTTCAATCCAAGATAATTTGATGGCCAAACCAGTTAAAGGCCCACCCGCAAACTTCAGCATACTTATAGCAATTACTGAGAGATATTTAGCAAAATTCATAGTCGAACGTATTTTGTTGTGTTATTCTTTTTTTAAAAAATATTTCTAACAAAGAATAACAAATTTTGTTCAAATATACTACAATGCTATTTAAAGCAACCTACTAAACACACAAACGGCCATTTAAACATATAAACACTAAACTAAAAACTCATGAGATTATTATTACTTACTTTTCTGCTTAGCTTTTTTTATTTAATAACCAAAGCTCAAGATGCTCCTTCTGATACCCTTCAACCCATAAAACCCGACAATAACATGCCCGCAGACTCCACCGCAGAAGGTGAGGAAGAAGAGGAAGAAGGTGGCGAAGAAGAAGAGGAAGAGGAAGAAGAAAAAGATAATACACCAGCTAAATTTCGCTACCGAATTGCTGCTGATGGCACTTATACATCAGGAAACGTCAATCGTGCGTTGATTCAATTTTCGTCGGCACTTGATTTCAATAATAGCAAAATTATCAAGTTTTCGAGTAGCCCATCGTACATTTATGGACAGCAAAACAAAGTTTTAGCAGAAAAAGAACTTTTTGTTGATATAAGAACGAGTATTCTGCACGAGCGAAAATTTTATTATTTAGCTTTTACATCCTTCGAGAAAAGTAATCTCCGAAAAATCAATAACCGCTTTATTGGAGCGGCGGGTGTTGGACTAAAGTTAGTTCAGAAGAGTCATGCCTACATATCTGTCACGAATGTTTTACTTTACGAAAAAACTGACTTTGTGATAAACGAAAAATTTCCTGACCGTAACCTTTGGCGTAATTCATCTCGTATTTTTGGCGAATATACTTTTCATGATAGTAAGCTAAGTCTCTCACATACGCTTTTCGTACAACCAAGTATTACCGAAAAAAACTTCCGCTGGAATGGCAATTTGATTCTGAAATATCAACTATCAAAAACCATTAGCCTCCGCAGTTTAGTCGAAAACTCTTACGAAAGCATTGTAGTGCCTGGCCGACAAAACAATGATTTCCGCTGGACATTTGGAATAGCTTATGAAGGAAAAAAGTAGCTTTTAGCTACTTTTTTTGTGGTTTATAATCATTGAAAATCTCCAACCATATTGAGCGAGAAAGGCGATAGAGTACAGGAGTTATCAATACCGTAAAACCAACATAACTCCAGATATAAATTCGCCAATCGACTCTTACATCAAAATAAACATAGTAGGCAACGGTAGCTGCCACAAAAAATATCATATTGATGATTGAACTGATATACATTGCTCCATAAAAAAAACCACTTTCACGCTCGTATTTTAAACCACAAATAGAGCAGTTAGTGTACATTTTTGATAGTTTTCGCCAAGAGAAAAAACTTTTGTTTTCAAATAATTCACCCTCGTGGCAACGTGGACATTTTAACTTAACGGTCGCTTCTAATTTATTCATATTTGTTCTCTTTTCGAGAATTTTCTTTATACAAAGCTATCGTAAGATTAACTCCTTGATAATCACCCAACAGCCTACTACCAACACAAACCACCCAAAAGCTGGTTTTAGTTGGTCGCCATTGACTTTTTTCGATAAATAGCCACCTGCCAAAATTCCTGCAATTGTAAGTACTGCAAATTTCGTCAAAAAATACCAGTCGAGAGCTATTCCTGCCGAAAAATCCCCGATTGCACCAAACGTAGAATTGATTGTGATAATTAAAAGTGATGTTCCGACAGCTTTTTTCATGGGTAATTTTGCAAAAACAACCATGGCAGGAATAATCATAAAACCACCACCTGCACCCACAAAGCCAGTCAAGATTCCGACCAAAACCCCTTCCACAAAAATCATCCAGTAACTCACTTTATGCCCGATTTGTTCGCTTGGTTTTTTGTCGCTTTTTATCATCGAATAAGAAGCACCAATCATTAAAACAGCAAAAATGAGCATCACCATCAGATTCTTTGAAATTATAAAATCGGCTGACTGATAAACAACTTCGGGAATGTGCGGCATCACGAATTTTCGCATCAAAAACACCATAATAAAAGCAGGAAACGAAAAAAAGAGGCCTTTTTTTAAATCGACCAAGCCTTTTCTAAAATAATCTATCGAGCCAACCAATGATGTAACTCCAACAATAAAAAGTGAGTAAGTTGTGGCCATTGTTGGCGGAATACCAAGAATATACACCAATACCGTAATCGTTAGTATTGAGCCACCAGCTCCTACCAAACCAAGTGTAATGCCAATGCCAAAAGCCAAAATAAACCCTATAATTTCCATAGATTTTAATCAATTCTATTTTTCGTAGAATATTGCAATTTATAGAAATTAAATGCCAATATGTAACTTTTATTGTATTTTTCTAATATACCTAATTGATAGAAAAAGTAAATTTTAGTGAAGGTTCTTGAAAAAAATAACCAAAAACTATGAATCTGAAAAATGATGATTAAATTTGCTAAAAACCTAACTCGGTGTCAAACAGTCTAATACTATGTTTAAAAAAATTACACTTCCTTTCATTAAAGTTTTTCTTCCCTTTATCGCTTCTGTGGCTTTGGCTCAAATCGAAAAAGCACCCAATCGTGCTGAGGGCGAATACGCCAATCGTACAATCATCAGAGGAGTAACCCTCATAAATAGTACAGGAGCTCCACCCATTGGGCCTATTGATATTGTGATTGAAAAAAATAAAATTGCTCAAATCAAACAAGTGGGCTACCCTGGTGTACCAATTGACCCAAAAAGTCGGCCAAAACTCAACGAAGGAGATAAAGAACTCGATTGCACAGGCATGTATCTTATGCCGGGTTTTATAGACATGCACGGCCATATTGGCGGAAAACAACAAGGCACACCTGCCGAATATGTTTTCAAACTTTGGCTCGGACACGGAATCACGACCATTCGTGACCCTTCGGCAGGAAATGGCCTCGATTGGACACTTGACCAAAAACGTAGGAGCGAGAAAAACGAAATTACAGCCCCACGTATCAAAGCCTACACGGCTTTCGGTATGGGAAGTGATAAAGCTATCACAACGCCAGAGGAAGCTCGCCAATGGGTGCGAGATAATGCCGCCAAAGGAGCAGACGGTATCAAGTTTTTTGGTGCAGAACCTGCGGTATTTAGAGCAGCTCTCGAAGAAAACAAAAAAATAGGACTTCGTTCGGCTTGCCACCATGCTCAATTGGAAGTGGCCAGAATGAATGTGTTGGCTACGGCAAAAGCGGGTTTGACTTCGATGGAACACTGGTATGGTTTGCCCGAAGCACTTTTTGATGAACGAACTTTACAGAATTATCCAGCCGATTATAATTATAGCAACGAACAAAATCGTTTTGAAGAAGCAGGGAAACTATGGAAACAATCTGCTGAGCCAGGTTCAGCCAAATGGAATCAAGTAATGGATGAGCTTTTGAAAATTGATTTTACGCTTGACCCAACTTTCAATATCTACGAAGCTAATCGCGATTTAATGATGGCTCGACGAGCCGAATGGCATGATGATTATACGCTTCCAGCCGTTTGGCGTTTTTATGGCCCAAGTCGTATTTCGCATGGTTCGTATTGGTTAAATTGGGGAACAGAGCAAGAGGTTGCGTGGAAAGAAAACTACCAAATTTGGATGCGTTTTGTGAACGAATACAAAAACAAAGGTGGCCGTGTAACTACTGGTTCGGATTCTGGTTTTATCTATCAATTATATGGTTTTGCATACATTCGTGAACTTGAATTATTGCGTGAAGCAGGTTTTCACCCTTTAGAAGTAATTCGTGCGGCAACAATCAAAGGTGCAGAAGCCCTTGGAATGGCTGACCAAATTGGTTCGGTAGAAGTCGGAAAAATGGCTGATTTTGTAATTACAGAGGAAAACCCTTTGGCAAATCTTAAAACGCTTTACGGCACAGGAGCTATCAAAGTCAATGACAAAAACGAGGTTACGAGAGTCGGCGGTGTGAAATATACCGTAAAAGACGGTGTAATTTACGATGCAAAGAAACTCTTAGCAGATGTACGTAAGATGGTTTCTGAGGCTAAAGTAAAAGAAAACTTTGAGATTACTCAACCAGGTATTCCACAAAAAGGAGCTTCAAAAGTACAAGGGGCTGAGAAAAACTAAATATCTCTTTTAGAAAACGATTATTACGAAAGAAGCCTTCGCTTTAAGCGAAGGCTTCCTTTTATTTTTATATTAGATTGATTAAACCACCACCACATCCAAAGGAGCAATTACTGGCGTTTCTTTCTTTTCTTCTGGGAGAATAAAATTCAACGGATTAGCTACTTTTTCTTGCAAAAGAGCAATTTCAAGCACCTCTTCAACATAATCAACGTAGTGGAAAGTTAATCCAACGGTGTATGCTTCGCCTACTTCTTCAACATCTTTACGGTTTTTGTAACACATAATGATGTCCTTAATTCCTGCACGTTTGGCTGCTAAAATTTTCTCTTTGATTCCGCCAACTGGCAATACTTTTCCACGAAGGGTAATCTCGCCAGTCATGGCAGTATTTGGCTTAATCTTGCGTTGCGTAAACATCGAAGCCATCGAAGTAAGCATCGTAATTCCCGCCGAAGGTCCATCTTTTGGCACTGCTCCTTGCGGAACGTGTACGTGAAGGTCGTAATTTTGGAAAATTCGATAATCAATGCCAATCTTATCCGCATGAGATTTTAGGTAAGAAAGTGCCGTAATTGCAGATTCCTTCATCACATCGCCCAACTGACCCGAAAGTGTAATTTGTCCTTTTCCACGACTTAGACTCGACTCTATGAAAAGAATATCGCCACCAACTGAAGTCCAAGCCAAACCTGTAACAACCCCTGGTACATCGTTTCCTTCGTATAAATCTCTATCGAAAATTACGCCACCTAGCATTTTTTCTACGTGTTCGGCTTTTACTGTTTTTGGATATTCTTCGTTCATCGCAACTGATTTTGCAATCTTACGAATCAACGCCCCGATTTGCTGTTCCAATCGACGCACACCCGACTCACGAGTATAGCCTTCTATTACTTTCTGAATGGCTTTATCGTCGATTTTCAAATCTTTTGGTTTAATTCCGTGCTGTTCTAATTGCTTCGGAACGAGGTGTTTACGAGCAATTTCTATCTTTTCCTCAACGGTATAGCCCGAAATTTCGATAATTTCCATTCTGTCTCGTAATGGCCCTTGAACATTATCAAGCGAGTTGGCAGTTGCTATAAAAAGCACTTTCGAGAGGTCATAATCAACTTCCAAATAATTATCTTTGAAAGCGTTATTTTGTTCAGGGTCAAGCACTTCGAGCAATGCAGAAGAAGGGTCGCCACGTTGGTCACGGTTTACTTTATCAATTTCATCCAAGACAAAAACAGGATTCGATGATTTTGCTTTTTGTAAATTCGTAATCAATTTTCCTGGCATTGCACCGATATATGTTTTGCGATGTCCACGAATTTCTGCTTCATCGTGCAAGCCACCGAGTGCCATTCTCACATAGTTTCTACCTAAAGCTTTTGCGATTGATTTTCCTAACGAAGTTTTTCCAACCCCTGGAGGGCCATACAAACACAAAATTGGAGCTTTCATATCATTTCTGAGCTTCAAAACTGCCAAATATTCGATAATACGCTCTTTTACTTTCTCAAGGCCAGAGTGGTCGGAATCTAAGATTTTCTTGGCACGTTTGAGGTCAAAATTGTCTTTTGTATATACATTCCACGGTAAATCGACCATTGTTTCGGCATAATTCAAGGAAACACCGTATTCGGGCGACATCGAATTCATGCGTAAAATTTTGTTCAACTCTTTATTAAAATGGTCGTTTGCATCTTTTGTCCATTTCTTTTTTGAGCCTTTTGCACGGAGTTTTTCAACTTCTTGGTCTGGCGATTCCATGCCCAATTCTTCCTGTAAAACCTTGATTTGCTGACGCAAATAATATTCTTTTTGCTGTTGGTCAATATCAATACTAGCTTTACTTTGAATATCACGCTTGATTTCCAACAGTTGAATTTCCTTCATCATGTGTTCGAGTAGCTTGTGTGCTTGCTCGCCACCATCAAAAGTTTCGAGAAGCAATTGCTTTTCGCTGATTTCGATATTGAGGTTGGATGAAAGAAAATGCGTCAAGAAACTCGGACTATCAATATTACTGATTGCCATTTGAGCATCGCGTGGGATATCGGGATTGAGGTTCAAAATTTTGTATGAAGCCTCTTTCAAACTCTGAATCAGTGCTTTTGTTTCTTTCTTGCGTACATTCGGAAAACTTTCGGGAATATACTTCACCTTTGCCATCAAATGTGGGTCGGTTTGGGTATATTCTTCTACCTCAAAACGCCGACGACCTTGGATGATAACTGTTACGTTTCCATCGGGCAACACAATCATTTTCAAGATATGAGCAATCGTTCCGACTTTAAACAAATCGTCGGGTGTAGGCTCATTTTGTGTGTTTCTTAATTGTGCTATAACGCCAACGGTACGGTCGGAGCGGTAAGCTTTTTTTACCATTTTGATAAATTTCTGGCGAGTGACCGTCACAGGTATCACGATGCCGGGAAATAAAACGGTATTTCGTAAAGATAAAAGAGCCAAATCTGTTGGCAAATTATCTTCATTTTCCATTACTTCTTCGGGCGAAGCAATTTCTATCATTTCAACGTTTTCAACGTCTTGTCTTGCCATTACAAGTCTTGAGATAAGGTCTCTATTCATTCACCACTATATTTTTATGCCGTAGATTTGAAACTGATTTTATTGATTTCGCTGGTTTGAGCAGTGGTGTCTTTATCATCTAATTTTAATAACGGATTTAGTTAGATTAAAATCTTTTTTTGCCGTACTTTTTCACAAACATTAATTATCAAGGCTTTAACAAAGGCACATGTTTATCTGACAGATTGGCAGAGTGAAAATACTAAACCTTTCTGACAATTAAAACATTTATGATGAAATCTAATAGTTCAATACTCATGCCAAGGCACTTTTGCATGGCAGTTTGGCAGGAAAATATTGTTGGTTTGAACATCTCCCTATACTCTACTGGCACTCTGACTTGGAGGTGGATAAATACAAATCACATAATCTTATACAATCGGCACTTCGATTAAACGCAGGTTTTTTGATGATTTTTTATTTACTTTGGGTAACGGTTCACTAATCATCAAACCTATCGCATCAATGAAAAAACTCTTTTTCCTTATCCTCTTACTTATTAATACTTTTTCAAGTTTTGCACAAAAAGAGCCTGATTTCCTAACAAACTACAATAAACGTTGGGTAGATTCGGTTTTCACAACTTTAACGCTAGACGAAAAAATTGGACAATTGCTCATGCCCCGTGGCAATACTTCTGGCCGACCACATGATGTAGAAAAACTCAAAAATTGGGTAAAAGATAACCGCATCGGTGGAATTGTGATGTTTGCTGCTCCGCCAACTGTGCAAGCACGCATCGTAAATGAACTACAAGCATTAGCAAAAGTTCCGCTTCTAATTGGAATGGATTTAGAATGGGGTTTGGCCATGCGATTGGACAGCACGGTGCGTTTTCCATATCAAATGACACTCGGAGCAATGCAAGCTAACGAAAAATTGCTTTATGAAATGGGCGTTGAAGTAGGCAAACAATGCCGTAGAGTGGGTGTACATATCAATTATGCTCCTGTGGTTGATGTAAATATAAATCCAAATAATCCGGTTATCAATTTCCGTTCATTTGGCGAAAACCAAGAAGATGTCGCCAACAAAGCCCTCGCCTATATGCAAGGAATGAATAGTGAACATTTGCTTACGACTGCCAAACATTTTCCCGGTCATGGCGATACTGGTGTAGATTCTCACTTCGATTTACCTTTGATTCCACATGACCGTAGGCGTTTAGATGAAGTAGAATTTTATCCATACAAAAAACTAATAGACAATGGGTTAAGTGGAATAATGACTTCTCATTTGAGCGTTCCGGTGCTGGATACAACCAAGAATTTAGCGGCAACTTTTTCTAAAAGAATCGTAACGGATATTTTGCGTAAAGACCTCAATTTCAAAGGATTGACCTTCACCGACGCAATGGACATGGAAGGTGCCATAAAATACTTTTCAAAAGGACAGGCAAATGTGCGTGCAGTTTTGGCAGGAAACGATATTCTCGAAACTTTTGAAGATGCTGGAGGTGCGATTATTGCCATAAAAGCGGCAATTGCAAACAAAGAGATTTCGATGGAAGAAATTGATTTCCGTGTGCGAAAAATTCTGATGGCAAAATCATGGGTTGGATTGGATAAATATCGCCCAACTGACATAAAAAACTTGATTACTGAGCTCAATACTACGAAGTCAGATTTACTAAATCGTCAATTGGCCGAGGCAACCATTACTTTGGTTAAAAACGATGATAAAATACTACCTATCAAAGATTTAACCAAAAGAATCGCTAGTGTTTCGATTGATGCTTTACAGCCCACGGCTTTTCAGAAAATGACCGATAATTATACAACAATCGACCATTTTTTGTTGCCCCCAAATGCTGCAGATTCAAGCATCAATAAGGTTTTAGAACAAACCAAAAACTATGATTTGATTTTAGTAAACTTACACCTCAATAATATTCGTCCAGCCGCCAAGTATGGCGTTACCGATGCTAATAAAAAGGCATTGAAAGCTCTTATAAATACAAATAAGGCTATTACAACTATTTTCGGAAACCCTTATTCTCTTGATAAATTTGACGATTTAGAAAAATCAAAAGCCATCGTAATGGCCTATCAGCTAACTAATTATATGGAAGAAGCTGCTGCTCAAGCAATTTTTGGAGCGATTCCGATTTTGGGAAAACTGCCAGTTTCTGTAAATAATTCTTATAAATATGGCATCGGTGAAAATACACAATCAATCGGGCGTTTAGCTTATGGAATTCCAGAAATGGTTGGGCTTGATGGTGTTGAGTTTAATAGAAGAATCGACTCGGTAATTAACCTCGGACTTAGAGAAAAAGCCTACCCAGGAGCAACCATGCAAGTGGCAAAAGATGGTCGAGTAATTTATCAGAAAGCATTTGGGTTTCATACTTACGAGGCGGCAAATGGGGCTGTTTTAGCAAATACCGCTGCTAACTTTAAAGCTGATAATAAAAATGATGTGATGGATGAGGCCGTAAAAAAGGCAAAGGCAAATGCAAATATTAACACTTCGAAAACAAGCACAAAAGGAGTTGTTAATATAGCCGACCTCTACGACCTTGCATCGGTTACGAAGGTAAGTACTTCGGCTTTGGCTGTAATGCA
The DNA here is from genome assembly GCA_017495105.1 of Emticicia sp. GTDB lineage: Bacteria > Bacteroidota > Bacteroidia > Cytophagales > Spirosomataceae > Emticicia. Next base: position 25,978 of record JAFEIL010000167.1, read on the forward strand.
ATTAATGAGCGAAGGAAAATTTGATTTAGATAAATCTTTCAAAGACTATTATCCTGAATATGCCGATGGTAATAAAGCCAACTTGCATTTCCGTGATATGCTTACACACAAAGCTGGCCTAAAAGCTTGGATTTCTTTTTGGAATGACTGTATAGACTCCGTTAAAACTATTAAAAATAGTGCAGTTTTTAAAGAAAATTCGGAACGCCATCCGTATGCTTCTAAGTACAAAAAGAGGCTATTTATGAGCAAAAAGAAATATAATCTACTGCTTGCAAAAGCCATCAAAACTGACAAAAACCTTTGGAAAGACTGTCTTTCACCAAAAACAATAGTATGGAAGCCAAATACACTTTCTACTGAGCAATCAGCTGATTTTTCGGTACAAATATCAGATTCTCTTTGGTTGCATAAAGACTATAAAAAAGTCATTTTCGATGCCATTGAAAACTCAACATTGAAGCCCGAACAAGGCTATGTTTATAGCGATTTGCATTACTATACGTACCCAACTATTATGGCATCATTAACGGGCATACAGTGGGAAGATTATTTAAAGAAAACATATAAACAAATTGGAGCTAACTCACTGACTTACAACCCATTGCGTTTTTATTCAAAAGATAAAATTGTACCGACAGAAATAGACACTTTATTCAGAAAAACCCTCATCCACGGATACGTACACGATGAAGGTGCAGGAATGTTAAATGGCGTATCGGGGCACGCAGGTCTTTTCGGAAACGTAAACGACCTCACCAAATTGATGCAAATGTATTTGCAAAAAGGATTTTATGGTGGAACACAATTTATCAAGCCAGAAGTGTTGGCCGAATGTACGAAGTACCAATTCCCTGAGCTAAAAAATCGCCGTGCGATTGCCTTCGATAAATTAGATTTTAATCCGAAAGTAGGAAATGGCCCGACATCGGCATCGCCTGAAAGTTTTGGGCATTCGGGTTTTACGGGAACATTTGTTTGGGTTGAGCCGAAGTATAATTTTGTTTATACTTTCTTATCGAATCGAGTTTATCCAACCCGTGATAATGGAAAAATTAGCTCGCTCAATATCAGAACCGAAGTTGGCGAGCAAATTTATAAGATGGTGAAAAAATAGCATAAGTCTCCCAAATTTTCAAGCGAACAAATTAGGAAATTTATTTTACAAAAAAGGCTTAGAATTGTATTTCTAAGCCTTTTTTGTTACCTCCCAGCCCTCATCAAGCTAAGAGCTTTATTACAGAAAACAAATTCTTCTAACTCAGGAACGGTATCACCCATAATGGTTTGACTGTTTCCCTCCCAGAGTTTTTTACCTTTGTGTAAAAACATAATTTTATCACCAATCGAAAGTACCGAGTTCATATCGTGTGTAATAACTACTGTCGTAATTTCAAACTCATCGGTAATTTCTTTGATTAATTCATCAATTTTTATCGAAGTCAGTGGGTCGAGGCCAGAGTTTGGTTCATCGCAAAACAAATATTTTGGGTTCATCACAATCGCACGGGCAATGCCTACACGCTTCTTCATTCCTCCCGAAATTTCCGATGGCATTCGGCCGCCTGTTCCTTCCAAACCAACTCTTTGTAGGCAAAATTCTACACGGTCTTTCTTTTCACCCTCACCCATTTCTGTGAGCATATCGAGCGGAAACTGAATATTTTCATGCACAGTTTTAGAATCAAACAAGGCTCCACCTTGAAAAAGTACGCCCATTTCTCGGCGAATATCTTTTTTATCTTCTTCGTCGCCTACGTAAAAATCACGCCCATCATAAAGCGTAGTTCCAGCTTCGGGACGTACCAAATCAAGCATACATTTGAGCAATACGCTTTTTCCTGTACCACTCGCACCGATAACTAAACTTGTTTCTCCTTTCTTGAAAACGCCACTGACGTTATCCAAAACCATACGATCGTTGAAAGATTTTGATATGTTTTTTATTTCAATCATTTGTAAAATAATATAAAATATAAAATGGATAATTTGGAATGAGAGTTGTTACATTCGCTCAATCATTCATTCAATGTCCATTGTGGCACTCATTAAGTCAAAAGCTCAGCCAAAAGATAATCGGCAATCAAAACCGCAATACAGCTATTAGTTACGGCCGAAGTACTAGCTTGTCCGACTTCCAAAGCACCACCACGAGTATCATAACCTTGAAAAGCCGAAATTGTAGAAATCAAAAACCCAAAAACAATAGCTTTGATAATAGAAATAAAGACATTAAACGGAATAAATGAATATCGGATTCCATAAATATAGTCTTCGGGAGTGATGATCCCCGACAAAGTCCCTGCTAAATAACCACCAAAAATTCCCAAAAAACCAGAAATAATTGCCAATAACGGAAACGTGAAAACCGCAGCCAATAATTTAGGTAAAACCAAATACGAAGCCGAATTAATTCCCATTACTTCAAGGGCATCAATTTGCTCGGTAATTTTCATTGTACCGAGTTCGCCAGCAATATTTGACCCAACTTTTCCTGCCAAAACTACACACATAAACGTCGAAGAAAGTTCGAGTAGCGTCATGTCTCGCACGATATTACTGACTACATAAACAGGTATGACCGGACTCACCAAATTGGCACGGGTTTGCACACAAACCACCGCTCCAATAAAAACCGCTACGATGGCCACAATAAATACCGAACTAACACCGATTCCGATACATTCGTCTATAAATCTTTTCCAATATACTTTCAGCGATTCTCGTCGAGTGAAGAGTTTTCCGAGAAATATTAAATATCTTCCTATTACTGATAACATAGTTTTTAGCTAAATTTTAACGATATTTGCAAAGATAACGATTTGTTCAAGGTTCATATTCTATATTTGAGGTTTTTCTGTGAATTATAGCAAACCCATTTAAAATAATACTTCATTCAATGAGTAGAAAATTAGCGGTAGTTTCGGGTGGTACAAGAGGAATTGGGCGAGCTATTGCCGAACAATTTGCCAAAAATGATTTTGATGTCGTAATTTCAGCTCGCAATGAAACCGATTTGGCAGCAACCAAACAGGCAATCGAAGCACAATATGGCGTAAAATGCCACGTATACAAAGCCGATTTAGCACTTAAAGTACAAGCTATCGCTTTTGCGGAATTTATCAAATCTTTATCTCAACCTATCGGCATGTTGACCAATAATGCTGGCACTTTTATCCCTGGCAACGTACATGAAGAAGCCGATGGCGTGTTAGAACAACTCATCGAAACCAATCTCTATAGTGCATATCATCTCACTCGTGGGCTGATTCCGACAATGATTGAGCAACGAAGCGGGCATATTTTTAATATGTGTTCGGTAGCAAGCCTAAAAGCCTATCCAAATGGTGGCTCATACAGTATTTCAAAGTTTGCTTTGTTGGGTTTCAGTAAGGTTTTGCGTGAAGAAATGAAGGATTATGGTGTAAAAGTAACTTCGATAATGCCAGGGGCTGTTTACACCGACAGTTGGGCAGGGGCTGGAATTCCAGAAGAAAGATTTATGACCGTTGCTGACATCGCCGAAACTATTTGGAGTGCATATAGTTTGTCGAAAAACGCAGTTATTGATGATATTGTTTTGCGTCCGCAGGGTGGCGATATTTAGCCCCACTCAACCCTCCCCGATGAAGGATGTTTTTTTAAAATAAGCATAATTCTTCTGAAAAAAATAAAAAACTTTTATATTTGACCTTTTAATACATATAATTTAACGCTAAATGGCAACCGAATATTTAGGAATTGATGTGGGCGGTACTAACGTCAAGATGGGCATTGTTGAAGCTCAAACTGGTAAACTTTCAAATTTTTATAGTCACGATACGGCAAGTTGGAGAACGTCTGGGCATTTTGTAGAGCGTTTGGGCGATGCAATTGCGATTCAATTGGCCGAAAATAAAAGCGTAGAAAAATGCGGAATCGGCGTGCCTGGGCTTATCAACCGTAGTCGTACGACTTTGGTAGAAATTACGGCAATTCCCGAAATAGATGGCACTCCAATCATACCATACTTGAAAGAACGTTTCCCAAAATGCGACTTTTTCCTCGAAAACGATGCAAATGCTGCTGCTCTTGGTGAATATTATTTTGGAGAAGATGAAGAAATTCCAGAAGATTATATCATGGTTACGCTCGGAACTGGAGTTGGTGGGGCGGCAATCATCGACAAACAAGTTTTCAAAGGAGGTGGCGGAAATGCGATGGAACCTGGTCACGTGCCATCAAAAAATGGTAAAGTCTTAGAAAGAAATATCGGTAAAAATGAATTGTTAGCATTAGCTAATAAAATGAGAAAAGCTTATACTGGCAAATCGCAATTACCTGATGATGGCACTATCTCGACTACGGGTTTGGTAGCTGCAGCTGCCGAAGGTGACGAACTCGCTCTTCAAGTTTTCAGCGAAGTTGGCGAAATGCTCGGTAATGCCTTGGTTTCGATGATTCGTATCCTTGACATTACTACAATTTTAGTGGGTGGTGGTCTTTCGGCATCGTTTGATTATATCATGCCAGCTATCAGTAAGCAATTGGAATATTGGCTTACACCTTATTACCTCAAAACACTTGTTATCAAAAAAGCTACACTTGGAAACGATGCTGGTTTACTTGGAGCGGCAAGTTTGTGTTTCTAATATAAAGTACATATATTTCTGCAAAAAAAGGTTGATTATCAGATTGATAGTTAACCTTTTTTTGTTCAACGATTAAAATTGTTTTTATCTTTAAATTCAACCTAAAACCCTATAAACTAAACTATGGAAATCACTCATGCTATTTCTGATTCTGTACTTACGCTCACAGGCATTTATGTATTTTACCAATATCTCCGAAAACTCGAATTTAATACCTGCTTGCTTTGGCAAACCTTCGTACTTTCTATTACAGCAGCAGCTTTTTTCGGAGTTATCCGATTTTTGGGTTATGCTCCTGCAAAAATTGTTTCAGGGTTTTTGCAACATTTAGCAGGAACAGCTGGAGCTTTTTGCTTGGTTTATGCTTCATTTTTATCAGTTCAACGAAAAACTGCTTCTCGAAATTCTACCTATTTCGTGCTGACTTTAGGTTTTATTACTTTCGGAATCGTTCAAGTAACCGATAACTTAAAAGTCTTACAGATAGTATCAATGGTAGCGATTCCTTTAGTTTTAGTTATTGGTATTTTTGGACTTATTAAAGGTCGTTCAGCCGTTGGTTCGTGGCTTATTTCGGGAGTTTTAGCATTGATTTTGGCTACTTATAGCAAGAGTTTTATACCCAATAACATCCTCGACCCAATTGATGTCTATCATTATTTGGTGGCCATTAGTTTGTTTTGTTTCGGAAGAGCCGCTCGCCATCAAATGGCTTAATTCTCAATAAAAAACCTGTAAAGTTTGACGATTCGACATCATTCTTTACAGGCTTATTTCTGTTGACTGCCAACTATTGACTGTGAACTTTTACTCTATTACTTTCGGAACTTGAAAATACTCGCCATTTTGACTTGGAGCATTTTTCAAGCCTTTCTCTCTTAACAATGCGTTTTTAGCAATGTCTTCTCTGAAAACATTCACTTCTTCGCTCATGTGCGTAAGTGGCTCTACATTGGTAGTGTCAAGTTCTTTGAGTTGATCCATCCAATTCAAGATTTTCGATAAATCACCCACCATTTTTTGACTTTCCTGCTCGCTTAATTCTAAACGAGAAAGATGTGCCATTTTTTCAACTGTTTTTTGGTCTATTATCATGTTTTTATTTAGGTTCAAAGTAGCAAAGGCACATAGACACATAGTAAATTTAACTTTGCCGCTTTGTGCCTAAGTACCTAAATTCTTTCTTAATTTCTAAACTTATTTAGTGTTGGCTGAATCACATCATAAACTTGCTTTTTCAAGTCGTCTATTTCAGCTTTTGTTTTGCCTATTGTCTCAATAGGTTTGTGCACGATTACCCTAATTTTGTGCCATTTGAATAGTACTTCGGGCATTACTTTATAATTATCCAGCAGCGAAATAGGCACAATCGGCACTTGATTTTCGATAGCCATAGAAAAAGCTCCATCTTTTAAAGGCTGAATCATTTCAGGAAAATTAGTCGAAAAAATACCTCCTTCAGGAAAAATCACAATACTTCGACCCGATTTCAGAGCTTTTATTGAGTGAGTTAATGCCTTTATTCGACTATTTTTTTCTGTTCTGTCTACTTGAATATGAAGTTTTGTAAACATATATCCAAATAGCGGCACTTTCTTGACCGAACTTTTGCCCATAAACGCAAAATAATTTTTGATTACTACGCCCATCATCGCAATATCAAGATAACTAAAATGATTGGCACAAAAAACATAGGCACGTTTTGGGTCGAGTTCTGTTTCGTAAGTAACGTGTACAGGCTGACCAATCACGAAAAAGAAAATTTTCCCCCAAATACGGTTACAATAATGGGCAATTGGCTTCCATTGTTCCTTTTGCAAGCAAACAAAAACAACAGGAAAAAGCAATAAAAACACTATTATAAACCAAAACGCACACCAAACTGTGTATATCCAAGAAAATATCTTCATTGCCCCCTTACCCCCAGCGGGGATTTTTAACTAAAAAAACATAGAATTTTTACCCCAAAAGCTATTAAATCAATTTCTTATTCGCTCATTCCCTCTTTGGAGATAGCAGGACTTCATCTATTTATTTAATATCACTTCGTAAATCAACTGGTTTTGCATTTTTACGCATTTTGATGTTAAGGGTTTCAACCAAAAACGAGAATGCCATCGAAAAGTAAACATAGCCTTTCGGTACGTGAACTTTAAATGCCTCAGCAACGAGCAATGTACCAATCATTACCAAGAACGATAAGGCCAACATCTTAACAGTTGGGTGACGCTCTACAAAGTCGCCCACACTTTTCGCAAAAGCCAACATCGCAAAGGTAGAAAGAACTACGGAAACGGCCATCACGATGATATCATTGGTCATACCAATAGCAGTAATTATTGAGTCAATTGAGAAAACGATGTTGATAATCGCAATATCAAAAATGGCTTTTGATAATTTTGAAGAAGTCTTTTTGGCACTAATATTTTCTTCATGTCCTTCAAGCTTATGGTGAATTTCTGACGTTGCTTTATACAACAAGAAAAGTCCACCAATCAATAAAATAATATCTTTACCGCTAAAGCCTAAATCAACAGGTAAGCCTAAATCTTTTAGATTAAATAAGTCAGTTTGTAGCCCCAAAATCCACCCTAACACAAACAACAAAGCAATACGAATAGTCATTGCCATGGCTAAACCAATAGTACGGGCTTTTTTCTGTTCGGCGTGCGGTAGTTTCGACGAAATAATCGAAACGAAAATGATATTATCAACTCCGAGTACAATCTCCAGAAGTGTTAATGTAAAAATACTTGTTAAAGCTGCTGTTGTAAAAATTTGTTCCATTTCAGGTTTAGTTTTATTTGTTTCTATGGCGAAATTAGGCTTTTTCGATGTTTCCGCCAAATTCAAAGATGATAAACGGAAAATTTCAAGCAGCATGCAAGTCTGATTTCTTGATGAATATCAAATATGCTCTGCTTTTATTGCCAAATATTCTAAGTTAAAATATTTAAAATATTATTGACCCTACACTCACCTATTACATTCTTGTAGAATTATTCTTAAAGTATAACTAAAATCACAAAATAGTATTATAATTTAATTGAATTTTAGTTGATGAAACTTAATAAAGTACCTACTTTTGTTAAATTCATTCTATTATATTTTGACTTTTAATGAAACTCTCTAAAGAATTACTGACCGACCGTTCTACACTCCAATTGCCTGAAAGAGTACTCCAATTTGGTACTGGGGTTTTGCTTCGTGGACTATGTGACTATTTTATCGATAAAGCCAATAAACAAAGGATTTTTAATGGACGAATCGTGGTTGTAAAATCAACCGATTCGGGTGGTGCTGATGCTTTTGCCGAACAAGACAACCTTTATACAATTTGTGTAAGAGGTATCGACAAAGGTGTGCCAACTGAAGAAAACATTATCAGTTCGGCAATTAGTAGAGTGCTTTCAGCTCAGTCTCAATGGAACGAAATTCTCGAAACTGCCCAAGACTCTAACATTTCGATAGTTATTTCAAATACTACTGAAGTTGGCTTGCAATATGTAGAGGAGAGTATTCGTCAGTCTCCACCTGCTTCGTTTCCTGCAAAACTTACGGCGTGGCTATATGAGCGTTTCCAAAACAAACAAGCTGGTGTTGTGGTTATCCCGACCGAACTAATCGTAGGTAATGGCGATATTTTAAAAGATATTATTTTGAAAATTGCCACTTTCAATCAATTACCAGCTAATTTTATTGAGTGGCTAAAAACCGAAAATACATTCTGCAATTCGTTAGTTGATAGAATCGTACCCGGCAAACCAAAAGGTGAAGCCTTGGTTGAGCTTCAACAGAAATTAGGTTATGAAGATGAATTTTTGGCAGTAGCCGAAACATACAGACTTTGGGCGATTCAAGGTGGCGAAAAAGTAAAAGAGGTTTTAACTTTTGCCCAAGCCGATGAAGGTGTAAAAATTGCCAATAATATTGAGCAATTCCGTGAACTTAAACTTCGTATGCTTAATGGTACACACTCACTTATGTGTGGTATGGAATTCCTGTCTGGTTTTCAGACTGTGAAAGAAGCATTGGCAGATGATGTAACCGAAAAGTTTATAACAAACTTGATGATGTCGGAAATTGCTCCGGCAATTCCTTATAAAATTGACGCAAAAGTAGCTCAACGCTACGGCCGTGATGTTTTGGATAGATTCCGTAACCCATACCTTGACCACCAATGGATTAGTATCACGCTCCAATATACCATGAAAATGCAGATGCGTAATATTCCATTGTTGCTCAATTATTACAAAGAATTCAATACTGTTCCGCAATATTTTACTCGTGGCTTTGCTGCTTATCTTTTATTTATGAAAGCGGTAAAAGAAGAAAACGGCAAGTATTTTGGAGAAAAAGAAGGCGAACTTTATCCAATCCAATGCGATTCAGCAAAGTATTTTTATGAAGTATGGCAAAACTATAAAGCGAGTGAAGTAGTTAATTCAGTTTTGGGCAACGAGCAACTTTGGGGAACTGACCTTCGCAAACTCAAAGGTTTTGAAGAAAACGTCACTACACACTTATCAAATATGTTGGCAATCGGTGTGCGTGAAGTCGCAGCAGCATTGAATGTTTATGCGTAAACTCCTTTAGAAATAAAAATATAAAAAGCTCCAAAAATTTAGTTTTTGGAGCTTTTTGTTTAATTGCCTCCTGCATTAGCTGGAGGATTAATAGTGAATTTCATTTCAAGCCTTTGATAATATTTAAAGCATTACCTACAATATTAGTGACTTTTACCCAATCTTTTGCTGCCAAAACATCCTTCGGCACTAATTGCGAGCCGATACCAACGGCGGTAGTACCTGCACCGAACCATAATTTTAGACTTTCTTCGGTTGGCGAAACTCCACCAGTAACCATAATCTGAACATCGGGCATTGGGCCACTTTTTAGGGCTTTTACAAAACCTGCTCCCAATACATCGCCTGGAAAGATTTTGATAAATTCAGCACCAGCCACACGGGCATTATAAATCTCGGTAACAGTCATTACACCTGGCATCCACGGAATACCCGCTGCTTGACAAACTTTGCCAACTTCGGGGTTCATCACTGGAGCAACGATAAAATTTGTGCCTACATCAATAAATTTTTGAGCCGTAGCTGCATCGTAAATCGTGCCAATTCCCAAAATCATTTCGGGCATTTCCGTTTCAGCAATTTTTACGAGTTCTACAAAATTATTGTATGAGTTTTCGGTACGGTTTGTGAACTCAAAAACTTTCACACCTGCTGCATAACATGCACGCAATACACCTAAGCACAACTCTAAATCATTATGCGTAAAAAGCGGCACTAAACCCGTTGCCGAAACCTGTGCCAAGGTTATATTTTTATCAAATTTTGACATTGTATTTTAATTTACGAATTACGAATTAAGAATAAAAATCACAAGAATTTAACCAAAAATTCGTAAATCATCATTCATGATTTTTTATCATCTTCTTAACCTGCCAGATTTATCTCCGCTCATTACTGCTTCTACTTCTGGTACAGTCACTAAATTTTGGTCACCTTCGATAGTGTGTTTCAGTGCTGCTGCAGCCGTTCCAAATTGCAATGATTTCAAGTCATCTTTCAACACAATTTGTCCGTAAATAAAACCACCTAAAAACGCATCTCCAGTACCAATTCTATCTACTATATGGGTAATATCTTGATAACCAGTCTCTATTAATTCTTCACCATTCCACATTTTAGCAGAATATTGATTGTGCGAAGCACTTACTTGAATGCGGTCGGTATCAATTACTTTCTTAATGGTCGGGTAAGCTTCAGTTAACATTTTACAAGCCTCCACAAATTTTCCTTTTTCAGCTGTTACTTGCAGACCAAAAATCTCTTCGATATTTTTGCGACTTGCCAAAATAATATCTGAATAAGATGCCAATTCTGGCAGAATCTCTTGTGGAGTTTTACCATATTTCCACAAATTGCTGCGATAATAAATATCTGACGATACAGTAAGGCCTAATTTTTTAGCAGCTTTTACGGCATCTAAACATGCCTTTGCAGCACCTTCCGAAATAGCCGGCGTAATTCCACACCAGTGAAACCAATCAGCACCTGCCAAGATTTTCTCCCAGTCGAAATGGTCGGGATTGATGTTCGCAAATGACGAATCGGCACGGTCATACACAATCTGACTGGCACGCATTACTGCCCCTGTTTCTAAGAAAAACACTCCTACTCTATCGCCTTCCAGCACAACATGAGAAGTATCAATGTCTAATTGTCGCAAAAAAGCCTTTGCTTTTTGCCCCATCAGGTTGTTCGGAAATGTTGTTACGTGAGCAGCTTCAAACCCAAATTTCACGAGCGATGCCCCAACGTTCATTTCTGTACCACCAAAAGTAGCATTAAACGATGTTGCTTGTTCGAGTTTCTGAAAATTGGGTGTCGAGAGGCGAAGAAGTACTTCACCGAAAGTTACTATTTTTGGCATGAAATCAATGATTGAATGAATAATTTATTGAATGAGTGAATGTATATTAAACTCAAACAATTTCCTATAAACCTCTTATTATACCTAATTCTAAACCTCTTAGCTCGGCCAAACCACGTAAACGACCGATAGCAGTATAACCAGGATTTGTGCGTTTATTGGCATTCAAATCATCGAGCATTTTGTGGCCGTGGTCCGGGCGGAATGGTAATCTGTAATCTTCACGACCTTCACTTACTCTTCGATTTTGTTCCAAAACCAAAGCTTTCATTACGCCATACATATCTACATCGCCATCTAAGTGGTCAGCTTCGTAAAAATTCCCTTCGGCGTCACGTTTAGTTGCTCGCAAATGTATGAAGTTTATTCGATTTCCTAGTCTTTCGACCATTCCTGCCAAATCGTTATCGGCACGCACACCATAGCTCCCTGTGCAGAAACAAAGTCCATTAAACTTACTCTCGGCTGCTTCCAGCAATAATTTTGCATCAGTTTCGGTACTCACTACCCGTGGCAAACCCAAAATCGGATAAGGCGGGTCGTCGGGGTGAATCGCCAATAATACACCTGCTTGTTCGGCTACTGGTGTAATTTCTTGCAAGAAAGAATAAAGGTTTTGGCGTAATTCTTTGTCTCCAATATATTTATAAGTATCAAGCGTATCTCTAAAGGCCTCAATCGTAAAACTTTCTTCGCTTCCTGGTAAGCCCGCAATGATATTTCTGGTCAGACGGTTTACATCAGCTTCACTTGCACTTTCAAACCATGCTTTTGCTTTAGCAACTTGAGCTTCTGAGTATGATTTTTCGGCATTTGTTCTCTTCAAAATATACATTTCAAAAGCACAAAACTCTGTCATATCGAAACGCAAGGCTTTCGAACCATCAGACAATTCAAAATCTAAGTCGGTGCGAGTCCAATCCAAAATCGGCATGAAATTATAGCAAACCGTATCAATACCACATTCGGCCAGGTTCACGAGGCTTTCTTTATAATTTTCGATATATTGCTTATAATTTCCCGAAGCCTTTTTGATATCTTCGTGTACAGGCACACTTTCCACGACCGACCAAACCAAACCATTACTTTCGATGAGAGATTTACGGGCTTGAATTTCTGCTTTTGTCCAAACCTGACCGTTTGGAATATGATGAAGTGCCGAAACAATGCCAGTTGCCCCAGCTTGTCGAACATCGGATAAACTTACGGGGTCATTAGGGCCAAACCAACGCCATGTTTGCTCAAGAGCCATATTTTTGAAAATTGAAATAAATGATTTACAAAAATATAACTAAGGCGAGAAGTCTCCAACTAATATTTTGTCAGGAACAAATACTTTTTTGACAGTATCGCCCAGTAATATATCAAAAACTTGACAGGAGGTTGTACAAATCAAATTTTAAATATAATTTTTACGAGAAATTAGAAAAGCTGTCAATTTTTTCTACTTAATATTTGGAAATAAAAAAACAGACGTGCATCTTTGCAGTCCCAAACAGAAAAGTAGTTTGTTTGCGAAAAGGGAGTTTAGCTCAGCTGGTTCAGAGCACCTGCCTTACAAGCAGGGGGTCACTGGTTCGAACCCAGTAATTCCCACTCTTTTCAAGAAAATTATAATGTGTTATGGGAGTTTAGCTCAGCTGGTTCAGAGCACCTGCCTTACAAGCAGGGGGTCACTGGTTCGAACCCAGTAATTCCCACAAGCCTCAGAGAAATCTGAGGCTTTTTTATTGAAGTTTTTTGAGAAAAACATTTTGAATATTGGGTCGCTAAATCGAAGCGATTCGTCGCACCGTCGATATGTCGAACCATCAGTAATTCCCACAAAGTTTTGGGTAAATTTGAGGCTTTTTTATTGAAGTTTTTTGAGAAAAACATTTTGAGTATTGGGTCGTTGAGTCGAAGCGATTCGTCGCACCGTCGATATGTCGAACCATCAGTAATAAAAAAGCCTCAGAGAAATCTGAGGCTTTTTTATTACTGTTTTAGGTTTAAAAATCTTCTTTTCAGCAAGCCGAATCATTTTAGCCATAAAACTCCCCTTTTTACGAATATTTTTATAGAAAACTAATGATTTAACCGAAAAAAAATCCTACCTTTGCACCCTAATTTGAAAAGGAGTGTTTCCTATACTTTATATAAGCACTTCATTACAAGAGACTTACAAAATCAAAAAAATAATTTAAAACAAAAAAATGGCACGTGATTTAAAGTACACAAGAAATATTGGTATTGCTGCCCACATTGATGCGGGAAAGACTACCACTACTGAGCGTATCCTTTACTATGCTGGTGTAAGCCACAAAATTGGTGAGGTACACGATGGTGCAGCAACGATGGACTGGATGGAGCAAGAGCAAGAAAGAGGTATCACGATTACTTCGGCAGCAACAACAGTTGATTGGGACTACCGTGGTGACAAATACCATATTAACATCATTGATACACCTGGTCACGTTGACTTTACTGTTGAGGTAAACCGTTCGTTACGTGTATTGGATGGTCTTGTATTTTTATTTAGTGCGGTTGATGGTGTTGAGCCACAATCTGAAACTAACTGGCGTTTAGCTAACAACTATAACGTTGCTCGTTTGGGCTTCGTAAATAAAATGGACCGCTCTGGTGCTGACTTTTTGAACGTGTGTAAGCAAGTAAAAGAAATGTTGGGTAGCCACGCAGTAGCACTACAATTGCCAATTGGAGCAGAAGATCAATTTAAAGGTGTTGTTGATTTAGTAAACTTCCGTGGTATCGTTTGGAACGAAGACGACAAAGGTATGACGTTTACTGAAGTTCCGATTCCTGATGATATGTTGGAAGAAGCAACTGAATATCGTGAAAAATTACTCGAAGCTGTTGCCGAATTTGACGACACTTTGATGGAAAAATATTTTGAAGACCCAACTTCAATCACTGAGGCTGAAATTTTAGCAGCTCTTCGTGCAGCAGTTGTTGCGATGAAAGTTGTGCCGATGCTTTGTGGTTCTTCATTCAAAAACAAAGGTGTTCAAACAATGCTCGACTACGTGATGGCTCTATTGCCTTCACCAATGGATAAACCTGCAATTGTTGGAACAAACCCAGATACTGGCGAAGAAGTAATTCGTCGCCCAACAGAAGATGGTCCATTCTCAGCTTTGGCATTTAAAATCGCAACTGACCCTTATGTTGGTCGTTTGTGCTTTATTCGTGCCTATTCTGGTGGTTTAGATGCTGGTTCTTATATCCTAAACAATCGTTCGGGAAACAAAGAGCGTATCTCTCGTATCTTCCAAATGCACGCTAACAAGCAAAATTCAATCCCAAGATTGGGTGCTGGTGATATTGGTGCGGTTGTTGGTTTTAAAGATATCAAAACTGGTGATACTTTATCAGATGAGAAAAACCCAATCGTTCTTGAATCAATGGTATTCCCTGAACCAGTAATCGGGTATGCAATTGAGCCTAAGAAAACTGCTGACCAAGATAATTTCTCGAAAGCAATCACTAAGCTTATTGAAGAAGATCCAACACTTACAGTTGAGTCGAACGAAGAAACAGGTCAGACTATCATCCGTGGTATGGGTGAGCTTCACCTTGAAATCATCATCGACCGTATGCGTCGTGAGTTTAAAGTAGAAGTAAACCAAGGTGCTCCACAGGTTGCTTACAAAGAAACGATTACAAAAACTGTCGAACACCGTGAAGTTTACAAGAAACAATCGGGTGGTCGTGGTAAATTTGCCGATATCGTATTTGAAATCGGACCAAGAGAAGATGGCAAACAAGGTTTGGAATTTGTAAACAATATTGTGGGTGGTATTATTCCAAAAGAATTTATCCCTGCGGTTCAGAAAGGATTTGAGCAAGCTATGGTAAATGGCCCATTGGCTGGTTTCCCAGTTGACTCAATGAAAGTTCGTTTGTTCCATGGTTCTTACCACGATGTCGATTCAGATTCATTATCTTTCGAACTTGCTGGACGTATGGGCTTTAAAGAAGCTGCTCGTCAGGCTGGCCCGAAAATTCTTGAACCAATCATGGCAGTTGAGGTAATCACTCCAGACGAATATACTGGTCCTATCACTGGTGACTTAAATCGTCGTCGTGGTATGATGAAAGGTATGGATACAAAAGCTGGTTCACAGGTAATCAAAGCGGATGTGCCTTTATCAGAATTATTCGGTTATGTAACTGACCTTCGTACAATGTCATCTGGTCGTGCAACGGCTAACTTGACATTTGACCACTACGAAATCGTACCTCAAAACATTGCTGACGGAATTGCTAAGAAAAATGCTTAATTACTCGGGTAATGTCTAATTATAAAAAAATCCTCTGTTAGCAATAACAGGGGATTTTTTGTTGGATAGTTAGGCTTATGCAATACGCCCCTACACTCATTGACCAAGAAAATTGAAGATTTATGATGATTGTTGGTTTTTAATGGTTTGTCGCTGGGATACAAACAAATCCGCAGTCAATATTCTTTCTCTACACTTTTTCAACAATTACGGCATAACCCATACCCACTCCTACGCACATGGCGGCAAGTGCGTAACGTTTGTTGGCTCTAATTAGTTGATTTACAGCCGATTGAATAATACGAGTTCCTGACATGCCCAACGGATGACCAAGAGCAATTGCTCCACCATTTGGATTTATTCTGACATCGTCATCGGCCAAACCTAAATTTCTTGAAACAGCCAAACATTGAGCAGCGAAAGCTTCATTAAACTCAATTACATCTATCTCATTTAAAGTCAAACCTGCTTTTTTGAGTGCTTTTTGAGTTGCTCCCACAGGACCAATACCCATAATACGTGGCTCTACTCCCACTACTGCCGAAGATACAATTCTTGCTTTTGGTGTAAGATTATAGCTTTTTACGGCATTTTCTGAGGCAATGTACATCGCTGCCGCACCATCATTTAAGCCAGAAGCATTTCCTGCTGTGACAGTTCCACCATCTTTTTTGAAAGATGCTTTTAATTTAGCCAAACCTTCTAAAGAAGAGTTTCCTTTTATAAATTCATCTTTAGCGAAAAGCGTTATATTACCTTTTCTGTCAGTCAATTCAACACCTATGATTTCTTCAGCTAAAATACCATTTTGTTGAGCAGCGAAAGCTTTTTGTTGCGAACGAAATGCAAATAAATCTTGGTCTTCACGACTGATATTATATATTTCAGCTAAATTTTCGGCCGTAATTCCCATGGCATCAGTACCATACAATTTATTCATTAAAGGATTAATGAAACGCCAACCAAAACTCGAATCGTACATTTGCATATCGCCACCAAAAGGCTTAGCTGATTTACTTATCACCATTGGCCCACGAGTCATGTGTTCTATTCCTCCAGCAATAAAAACTTCCCCATCACCTGCTTTAATAGCACGATTGGCGTGAATAACGGCCGACATTCCCGATGAACATAAGCGATTGACGGTTTCTCCTGGAACTGTATAAGGTAAACCCGCTAAGAGCAAAGCCATACGAGCTACATTTCGGTTGTCTTCACCAGCTTGATTATGGCAACCCAAAATCAGGTCTTCGATAGCTTCGAGTGGGATATTGGGGTTTCTTTTAATTAATTCTTTGATAGGCAAAGCTGCCAAATCATCGGCACGCACTGGCGATAAACTTCCGCCAAAACTACCAACTGGCGTGCGAATGGCATCAATTATGTATGATTCTTTCATTTATCTTTACAATTAGCACGCTGATAACGCAAATGTTCCAACGCTGATTCTAACGGATTTTACTTCTTAAAAATTAATTATTAATCTAAGTTAATCTCAAAATTAGCACTTGTTTTAGCTTTTACTTCTTCCAAAGTTACATTTGGCATTAGACCAATAAGAGTCAATTTGCCTTCTGGATAGGCAAAAACTGCTAAATCTGTAATAATCATGCTTACTACTCCAGATGCCGTTAATGGAAGAACACAAGATGGTACAATTTTAGGTGAACCGTCAGAATTTGTGTGCGTCATGGTGATGATGAGCCTTTTTGCTCCTTTGGCCAAATCCATTGCTCCGCCTACGCCCAAAAGTGGTTTTCCTGGCACTGCCCAATTGGCCAAGTTTGCCGCTTCGTCACATTCTAAACCTCCCATAATTGCTACGTCGATATGTCCGCCACGAATCATGGCAAACGATTCGGCACTATCGAAATAGCTACTACCTTGGAGTGGTGTTACGGGAATTTTTCCTGCATTTACAGGATAATTCATTGCTCCACCGCCGTCGGTTGGGACTGGTCCTACACCAAGCATTCCATTTTCGGTGTGGAGAATAATTCCATGTTCCTCGGTGATTAAATCGGCTACTAAAGTTGGAATCCCAATGCCGAGATTGACAACATCGCCTTGCTTCAATTCTTTTAATGCACGTTTCGCCATGTTCATTCTGACTTCATCCACTTTTTTAGAAGACGAAACAGATGCCGATATTCCTAAATCTTCGAGTGTGAGCGTGGCTTGTACCAAATAATCTATAAAACAGCCTTGTGTATGTATATTTTCAGGAGCGATTTCGCCAACTGGAACAATTTCTTCAACTTCGGCAATGACCAAATCGGCAGCCGTTGCCATTGCTTTATTGAAATTATTTTCGGTCATTCGGTACTGCAAATTGCCTGCGGTATCTGCTCGCCACGCACGAATAAACGCCACATTTCCTCTAATTCCTTTGATGAAAACTTGCTCTACGCCATCAATTATTTTTGTTTCTCGGCCTTCAGCAATTTTTGTACCTGCTGAGGTTGGTGTATAAAATCCACCAATTCCTGCACCACCTGCACGAATTGCTTCGGCCAGCGTTCCTTGTGGTAAAAGTTCAGCTTCAATTATACCTGCTTGTACGGCTTTTACAGCATTCGGATTTGAGGTAAAAAATGAACCAATTATCTTTTTGAGTTGACCGTTTGCTAAAAGTCTATCGCCACCCAAACCTGGTTCGCCAGTATTATTACCTATGAAAGTTAGGTTTTTAGTCCCAGTCTCTGCCAAAGAATGCATCAAATGTACTGGATTTCCTGTCATGCCAAAGCCACCTTGTAAAAGTATGTCACCTTCTTTGACCATCGAAGCGGCCGTTTGCAAATCAATTATAGGAACTTGTTTCATATTTTTATTATTTTACCACTAAGTACATTTTAGAACACATAGCTACACAAAGGAAATCTTAGTGAAACTTTGTGATTCTTGGTGTGCATAGTGGTTATTTAATACTTTTGGTATATAATTATTAAGTAATTCAATTGATAAGTTAGTTTTCAAAACTCTCAAAAGGCAATCCAACATAATTTTCGGCAATCGTTTTTTGATATGCTTCTGAGATTCTTAAATAATCGAATTTTGATTTTTGCAATAATTGTTCAAAACTGCCATTTTCTGCTTGTTTGTGACATAAATATGTCATGAAGTTTGAAAAATCTTGTACCCTCCAAACTCTTGCTACACATTTTTTAGTGTAATTATTAAGTGATTCTTTGCTACCATTTATATAAAAATCCGTGATTCCTTTTGCTAAATTTCGTACATCAGCTATTGCTAAGTTTAATCCTTTAGCACCAGTTGGAGGTACAATATGAGCGGCATCGCCTGCCAAAAACAATCGACCTGCTTGCAAATTATCAATCATAAAACTACGCATTGGCGTAATTCCTTTTTCAAAAATTTCTCCTTTATCAAGTTCAATACCCAAACGATTTTCGAGTTCAGCCCAGATTTGTTTATCCGACCAGTTTTCAATTTTTTCATTGTTGGGAACTTGCAAATATAAACGACATATTTTTTCGGAACGCATACTTGCCAATGCAAAACCTTGGTTGTGAAAAGCGTATATCAATTCATCATAACTAGGTTTTGAATAAGCCAAAATTCCTAACCAACTAAAGGGATATTCGATATTAAACTCATTATAAGTTTCTTTCGGTAAAGTTTTTCTACCTAAACCATGAAAACCATCTGTTCCTGATACAAAATCACAGTTTAAAGTAGCATTTTCTCCGCCATGCGTAAACGAAATACTTGGATTTTCAGACATAAAGTCACTAATCTCAGTAGCTTCTGCTTCAAAAATGATAGTTATGTTTCTTTCAAAACACGCTTGAATCAAGTCTTTTACTACTTCTTGTTGACCATAAATGGTTACTTCTCGCTGCGTATGTTTCTTAAAATCAATGCGTTGCATAACGCCATTATAAGTAATATAACAACCATGATGCACCAAACCTTCTTGATGAAGTCGGTCGGCAACGCCCAATTCTTCAAAAACTTCTACAGTATTATGTTCTAAAAGCCCCGCACGAATTCTATTTTCTACATACTCACGGCTACGATTTTCTAAAATCAAGCTTTCTATACCTTGCTTTTGTAGCATCAAGGCCAAAGCAAGTCCAGCAGGGCCAGCACCGATAATTCCAACCTGTGTTTTTATTGTTTTCATTAAAAATATGGACTGCTGTTTATGAAATGTTTACTCCTAATTCTTTGAATACTTCTTCAGCCGAATGAATAGCTTCGTTGGCAGCAGGAAGTCCACAATATAAAGACGATTGCATGATTACCTCTTTGATTTCGGCGACAGTAACGCCATTATTAAAAGCAGCCCTAAGGTGCATTTTAAACTCGGTTTGGCGGTTGAGAGCTATCAACATCGCCATTGTTATTAAACTACGATTGTGCTTTGAAAGATTGGGTCTTGACCAGATTTCTCCCCAAGCATAAGTTGTTATAAACGACTGAAAATCAGCATTAAAGTCATTAATTTTAGTATTCGCACGGTCAACGTGGGCATTGCCTAAAACCGTTCTGCGGACGTGCATTCCTTTATCAAAAGTAGATTTTCCAGTAAAAAACTCTATTAAAGTTTCGGCGTATTCTTTCGGCAATTCGGTAGCGGCTAAATGCCTTGCATGAAACACTTTTAAAGTTGCATTCGGAATATTGGCAACTAAAAATTCTGCTTGCTCGACATTTGTAACGGGGTCTTCGTCGCCCGTAATGACTAAAGTTTCAACGCTCAGATTTTGAAGCTGATTTCTAAAATCGGCATCACGAATGGCACAGCAACAATTTGAATAACCCTGTACATCGCTTCGCAAAAACATGGCGTTTGTTTTAGCTACTTTTTGCTGATTTAGTTTTCTAAAATCTTCGGTAAACCAACGCTCCATCGTGTCTTCAACGATTGCCTGCATTCCATTTTTTGTAATAATTTTGATACGACTATTCCATCGTTCGTCATTTCCGATTTTTGCACCAGTATTACTCAAAACTATCTTTTCGAAACGATTTGAGTGATTTATCCCAAGATATTGGCCAATCAAACCGCCCATTGAAAGTCCGCAATAATAAGCAGTTTCGATATTAAGTTCATCCATTAGATTGATTATATCTTTACCCAAAAGTTCAATGGTATAGCCTTCGGTATTAATATTTTTTTTTGAATCACCATGTCCACGAGTATCATATTGCAGAACTCTGAAATAGGGCAATAAATATGGAATCAGCTCGTCCCACATCATCATTTCTGAGCCTAATGAATTTGAGAAAATCAAAATAGGACTGTTTGGGGTGCCTTGTATTTTGTACTTCATAGTTTATTAATTATTAGGTAAATTTAACCTATATAATAGAG